>NZ_SMKP01000004.1:0-131428 GCF_004349015.1 Nonomuraea diastatica | reverse complement strand
ACGCCCGCCCGCCCTTGCCCTCCGCCTGCGCCACCAGCGGGAACGCGCCTGATTTAAGGGTGACGACGAAGTCGTAACGCTCGCCCATGCCGATGATGAACGTATCCACGGTGACGGGCGAGCACGGGAATCCGTCGGTGTGGGTGATGGTCATGCGGTGCTCGCCGAGCGCGACGCGGAAGGCGGTGTCGGCAGCCGCGTTGATGACCCGGAACCTGACGCGCCGCCGGGGAGAGCCGGTGAGCGTCTTGGGGGCGGCCGGCGGGCGGCCGTTGACCAGGTAGAGCGGGTGGCGCAGCTCCGCGGCCACGCCGCCCAGCGCCTCGCTGCGCAGCGTGTCGTCGTGCTCGGTGGAGGAGTTCAGCCGGCGCAGGGCGTCGTCGGGGGTGCCCTTGATGCCGTCGAGCCAGTCGTCGAGCACGATCGTGAACTCTTCGTCGTACCGGAGGGGCTCGTGCGGGTCGGCCACGACCAGCGGGCCGTACAGCCCGCGGTCGAGCTGGGTGCCGACGTGCGAGTGGTAGAAGTGCGTGCCGGGGTCGGGCACCCGGAAGACGTAGTCGAATGCGCCGCCGGGCCGGGTGGGGGTCTGGGAGAAGCCGGGCGCGCCGTCCATGGGGAAGTCGATCCTGATGCCGTGCCAGTGCACGGTGGTCGGCGCGGGCAGGTCGTTGACCAGCCGGACGGCGACCGTCTCGCCGGCCGTGGCCCGGATGAGCGGGCCGGGGAGCACGCCGTTGTAGGTCCAGGTGGAGACGGTGCGCTTGCCCAGCTTCACCTGGGCGGTCCCGGCCCGCAGCACCGTCCTGCGCGGCCGCGCCGCGACACTGCCCGCCGGCGCCTCCAGGGCCGCGCCGAGCCCCAGGGCCGCGAACGTGCCGGTGACGAACACCCGGCGCGACACCCGCCCGATTGCCAGATGGTCCACAGATCCTCCCCCCTTCACCAGGAAAGGTAACGGAGAGTGACAGAAAAACGCCTTTCGCCACGCTGGGGATCGGGCAGGGGCCTGGAACTCCGGGCGTGCTCGCCTATTGCTCGGGCGGATGGTGCGAAATATGGTGTTAATCGATTCACACGCCTGAGGTGCCGAGGCGTGCAGCTCCCTCCGAGTCCGCCCCGTTCGGGATGTTTTCCCAGAACGATCCCCCGGTTTCCTGTCGGAAATGCTACGTTATTCGACTAACATGAGACCTACCGCACGACAAGTGGCCGAGCTGGCGAACGTGTCCGTGGCGACCGTCTCCTACGTGCTCAGCGGCCGGGACCGCCCCGTCGCCGCAGAGACGAGGCAGCGGGTGCTCGACGCCGCCAGGCAGCTCGGCTACACCCCCAACCAGGCCGCCAGGAGCCTGCGCAAGCGCCGCACGCAGCGGGTCTGCCTGGTGCTGAGCTCCCTCGGCGGCGTCCCCAGCGACGAGCGGCTGGCCACCGACCTGCACGAGATGGCCGACGCCCGCGGCTATTCCGTGGTCACGCTCACCGTCGATTCAGAGGCGCGCGCGGCCGCGGCCATCGACGTGCTGCGCGGCGGCATCGCCGACGGCGCGCTGGTCAACGTCGTCGGCGACCACTTCACCCACGATCTGCTCACCGGGCTCGCCGCCACCGGCCTGCCGATGGTCGTGCTGAGCAACGAGAGCGGGCTCGAAGGCTGCGACGTCGTCCACACTCCCGAGACCGAGGCGTGCGCGCAGGCGGTCGAGCACCTGCTGGCGGAGGGCAGGCGCCGCATCGCGTTCATGGCGCACCGCTTCGAGCTCTACCGCGACAAACCCGTGGGACGGTTGCTCGGCTACACCACCGCCCTCGATCGACACGGCGTTGACCAGCGGATCGTCACCTCCGGCGCGGACGACCGCGTCTCGGCCTACCAGACGGCCGCCGAGCTCCTGAGCTCCCCCGACCGCCCCGACGCGATCTTCGCCGCCTCCGACAGGGCCGCGATCAGCACGATCTGGGCCGCCAGGGACGCCGGGCTGCGCGTGCCCGGCGACGTGGCCGTCGTCGGCGTCGGCAACATCGACGAGGGTCTCATCAGCAATCCGCAGCTCAGCACCGTCGGCCCGCTTCGCCACGACTACACCGACGTCGTACGCCTGCTCTTCGACCGTCTCCAGGCCGAGGAGCCGCCGCCCGCCCGCGAGATCGTCCGCTCCTGGACCTTCCTGCGGCGGGGCTCCTCCTAGAAGGGATCCGAGATGTCTTCCCAGGCCCCCCACGTGATCGCGGGTATGACCCGTCGCGACCTGCTCCGTCTGGCCGGCGCGGCCGCCGCGGTGCCGGTGTTGTCGTCCTGCGCGGGAGCACCGCCCGCGCAGACCGCCGCCCCGGGCACCTTCACCGTCTACTGGAACGCCGGCCACGACTACCAGGCCTACCGCAAGGTGATCGCCGAGTTCGAGCAGGCCAACAAGGTCAAGGTCAACCTGCAGAAATACCAGTGGCCCGACCTGCGCACGAGGCTGCTGGCCGACTTCGCCTCCGGCACGGTGCCCGACGTGGTCGAGGAGCCCGGCGGGTGGGTGCAGGAGTTCGCCATCTCCGGCAACGCCCGCTCGCTGCAGGACTACGTCGACCGCGACGGCGAGGAGATGGGCTTCCCCTCCGACTGGCAGCCGGTCGCCGTCGAGCGCAACTCCTTCCAGGGCAAGGTGTACGGCGTGCAGCTCCACCTGACCTGCAACACGCTGCTCTACAACAAGGGCATGCTCAGCGAGGCCGGGGTGGAGCCGCCGACCACCTGGGAGGAGTTCCTCGCCGCGGCCAAGAAGCTGACCAAGGACGGCGTGCACGGCGTCGCGCTCAACCAGGACCACGGCTACATCTGGCCGTGGATGATGCAGGCCGGCGTCACCCCCTTCGACCCGGAGACCGGCAAGGTCATGACGCCGATCGAGGACGCGATCGCCGCCCTGCAGTTCCAGGCCGACCTGATCCACAAGCACAAGGTGGCTCCGGTGCCGGTGTCCAGCACCGACTATTCCGGCCCGCAGAAGCTGTTCTCCGCCAAGCGCGCCGCGATGATCCTCACCGGCCCCTGGGACCTCGAACCGATCAAGAAGACCAGCGCCGACATCGACCTCGGCGTCGCGCCGCCGCTGAAGCACAAGGAGCAGGTCACCCAGGCGGCCGGCACCAGCATGCTGGTGCCGGCCAAGGCCACCAGGCCCGACCTGTCGTGGGACTTCATCAAGCGCATCACCGCGCTCGAGGTCGAGCAGGCCGCCACGAAGGAGACCGGCATGCTGATGCCGCGCGTCTCCTGGGCCGAGCTGCCCGAGGTGCAGCAGGACGAGGCCATCAAGGTGTTCGCCGAGGCCCTGCCGACCGCCCAGGACTCCACCCAGGAGGTGCGGCTGACCGGCCAGCTCGGCAAGTGGGACCAGCAGCTCAAGGTCGTCTACCAGCAGGTCATCATCCAGAACGAACCTGCCGCCGACGCCCTGCGCGCGTTCGCCGAGGCCGCGGAGGGCTTCCTGCGATGACGATGTTGCGGCCACGCACCCTCTCCGGCCGCTACGCCAGGACCGCCTACCTGTTCCTGATCCCGGCGATCCTGTTCTTCGCGGCCTTCTTCTACCTGCCGATCGGCAACGTGACGGCCACCAGCCTGCGCACGGGGCCGCAGGCCGACCAGTGGGCCGGGCTGGGCAACTACACACAGGCTCTGGCCGACCCGGCGGTGCGGCACTCGTTCCTGGTCACGGTGATCTTCTCGGTGATCGTGGTGATCGGCTCGATCGTGCTCGGGCTCGTGCTGGCGCTGGCGCTCGACCAGCCGCTCAAGGGCCGGGTGGTGTTCCGGGTGCTGCTGCTGGTGCCGTACCTCACCTCGGTGGCGATCGTCGGGCTGCTGTGGCGCAACATCCTCGACCCCGAGCTCGGGGTGCTGAACCGGGTGCTGGGCGCGGCCGGGCTCCCCGAGCAGACGTGGCTCAACACCTCCCCGCTGCTCACGATCGCCGCCGTCACGCTCTGGCAGAGCGTCGGCTACACGATGGTGTTGTTCCTGGCCGGGCTGCAGGGCATTCCGGAGACCTACCACGAGGCCGCGAAGATCGACGGGGCGGACGCGTGGCGCCGCTTCTGGCGGATCACGCTGCCGCTGCTCGCGCCGACGACGTTGTTCGTCTCGGTGATGGCGGTCATCTCGGGGCTGCAGGCGTTCGGGCAGGCGTACATCATCACCAACGGCGGCCCAGGTAACGCCACCGACCTGTCCGTCTTCCACATCTTCAACGTCGCCTTCCGCGCCAGGGACTTCGGTTACTCCTCGGCGCAGTCGGTGCTGCTGCTCGTCGTCATCGTGGCGTTCACGCTGGTGCAACTGCGGGCCGGGCGGCGCGGGGAGGTCACGTACTGATGCGCAAGCCGCTGCTCTACATCCTGCTCGGGCTGGCCTCGCTCGTGACCGTGGTGCCGCTGGTCTACATGGTGTCGTTGTCGCTGCAGACCGAGGCGGAGACGCTGTCGGCGAACGCGGTCCTCGTGCCGGACTCGCCCCAGTGGGGCAACTACGCGGAGTTGTTCACCCGCGCGCCGTTCGGCAACTTCATCGTCAACAGCCTCGTCGTGGCGGGCGCGATCACGCTCGCGCACCTGCTGTTCGACCCGCTCGTCGGGTACGTCTTCGCGAAGTTCCGCTTCCCGCTGCGCAACACGTTGTTCGTGGCGCTGCTCGCCACGCTCATGGTGCCGTTCTTCGTGCGGATGATCCCGTTGTACGTGCTGATGGCCACGATGGGATGGCTCGACACATACCAGGGGTTGATCACGCCGTTCCTCATGGACGCGTTCGGGATCTTCCTCATGCGGCAGTTCATCCAGCCCATCCCCGACGACCTGATCAGCGCGGCGCGCATCGACGGCGCCTCCGAGCTGCGGATCTACCGGAGCGTCATCCTGCCGCAGACGCGGCCGGCGCTGGCCGTGCTCGGATTGTTCACGTTCGTCTTCCAGTGGAACGAGTTCCTCTGGCCGCTGGTGGCCACCACGACGCCCGAGATGCGCACCATCCCGGTCGGGCTCACCCTGTTCAACCAGGAGTATTTCACGTTGTGGCATCTCACGGCCGCGGGCTCGGTGATCCTCTTCGTGCCCACCGCCGTCCTGTTTATCTTCACGCAGCGTTACTTCGTGCGTGGCATCGCGCTGACCGGCATCAAGTAGTCAGTCCGTTAGGAGAGTCCCTTTTGCGCCCGAACGTGCCCCCGAACGTGATCGTCGTCTTCACCGACCAGCAGCGGTGGGACACCGTCGGTCCCTTCACCCCCAACCTCGACAGAATGGCCAGGCACGGCACGCACGCCACGGTCGCGCTCACCCCGCAGCCGGTGTGCGCGCCCGCCCGTTCGGCGTTGCAGACGGGGCGCTACCCGACCACGACGGGCGTCTATCGCAACGGCCGCGTCCTGCCGGCCGGGGAGCGCACGCTGGCGCACCACTTCGGGGAGGCCGGCTACGCCACCGGCTATATCGGCAAGTGGCACCTGGCGGGCAGCGAGCCGGTGCCCGAGGGGGAGCGCGGCGGCTACCGGTCGTGGCTGGCGGCGAACGCGCTGGAGCACACCTCCGACGCCTACCGCACGATCGTGTACGACGAGGGGAACGAGCCCGTCCTGCTGCCCGGCTACCGCTCCGACGCCCTCGTGGACGCAGCCGTGCGGTTCGCCGCCGACCACCACGACGAGCCGTTCTACCTGTTCCTGTCGTTCCTGGAGCCGCACCACCAGAACGAGGTGGACAACTATCCCGCCCCCGACGCTTACGAGGAGCGCTATCAGGGCCGCTGGATGCCGCAGGACCTGGCCGCGCTCGGCGGCACGGCCCACCAGCACATGGGCGGCTATCTCGGCCAGGTCAAGCGCCTGGACGAAGGGCTCGGCCGGCTGCTCGACGCGCTGCGCAGCATGGACCTGCTGGACGACACGATCGTGGCGTACACCTCCGACCACGGCAACCACTTCAAGACCCGCAACGGCGAGTACAAACGGTCCTGCCACGACGCGTCGCTGCGGGTTCCGCTCGCGTTGCGCGGGCCGGGCTTCGACGGGGGCGGCGCGATCTCCCGTCCCGTCAGCACCGTCGACCTGCCGCCGACGTTGCTGGAGGCCGCCGGGCTGCCGGTGCCCGCGTCCATGCAGGGCCGCTCGTTCCTGCCGCTGGTGCGCGATCCGCGCGCGCCGTGGCCCGAAGAGGTGTTCTTCCAGGTGAGCGAGTCGGAGGTGGGGCGCGGCATCCGTACGTCGCGGTGGAAGTACTACGCCGTCGCCGAGGACGCCGACCCGTGGAACGTCCCGGCCGCCGCCCGCTACCGCGAGCAGGCCCTGTACGACCTGGACAACGACCCGCACGAGCTGGTCAACCTGGCAGGGAGAACGTCGCACGCGGAGGTCGCCGCGGAGCTGCGGGAGCGACTGGTACGGCGGATCGTGGCGGCGGGGGAGGCGGAGCCGGTCATCGAGCCGGCCGCCGAGCTGGCCGGGCCCCACCAGGGCATGACCGACCCCGCCGTCCGCCTCCACGACCTCGAACCCGTCCGCTTCGGCCACCAGCCCCGCCCCTGACCCCACCCGCCCGGCGGCCCGGAACGTATGCATCGATCCTGGTCGTAGGAAGATGGGCCTTGTGTCCGTTGAATCACGTTTTGGAACGTCGCACCGTAGGGGGTCCTGATGTCCACTTCGCCCGGCACGTTCACTGTTGGGGGCACCATTGGCGGCGGCAAGACCGTCCGCCGCCTCGGCTTCGGCGCCATGAGCCTGACGGGTCCGGGCGTCTGGGGCCCGCCGCGCGACCACGACGAGGCCATCCGGGTGTTGCGCAGGGCCGTCGATCTGGGCGTCGACCTCATCGACACCGCCGACTCCTACGGGCCGTACGTCAACGAGGAGCTCATCCGGGAGGCGCTGCACCCGTACCCCGAAGGGCTGCTGATCGCCACCAAGGCCGGCTTCGTGCGCCCGCGGCCGGGCCAGTGGGAGGCCGTGGGGCGGCCCGCGTACCTGCGGCAGGAGGTCGAGATGAGCCTGCGCAGGCTGGGGCTGGACCGGATCGACCTGCTCCAGCTGCACCGCATCGACCCGGCCGTGCCGCTGGAGGACCAGGTGGGCGAGCTCAGGGCGCTGCGGGACGAAGGCAAGATCGGCAGCGTCGGCCTGTCCGAGGTGAGCGTCGAGGAGCTGGAGCGGGCGCGGCGCGTCGTCGAGATCGCCACCGTGCAGAACCGCTACAACCTCACCCTCAGGGTCTCCGAGGGAGTGCTGGAGCACTGCGAGAAGGAGGGCATCGGGTTCATCCCCTACAGCCCCATCGCCAAGGGCCGGCTGGCGGAGCCCGGCGGCCCCGTGGACCACGTCGCCCAGGCCGTCGGCGCCACGCCCGCGCAGGTCAGCCTGGCCTGGCTGCTGGCCCGCTCCCCGGTGACGATGCCGATCCCCGGCACGTCGACGGTCGCCCACCTGGAGGAGAACCTCGCCGCCTCGGCCGTGTCGCTGACGGCCGAGCAACTGCGCGAACTGGGCTGAGCCGCGAGGGCCGGCCCATGACGGGCCGGCCCTCGACGGTCAGGTCAGCCCAGGCCGTTCCTCATGGCCGTGAGCAGCTCGGCGTTGGAGGTGTCGCCGCTGAGCTCCCAGAAGAACGCGCCGCCGAGGCCCTGGTTCTTCGAGTAGCTCATCTTGCCGCCGATGGTGGCCGGCGTGTCGTAGCTCCACCACTGGTTGCCGCAGTGGGCGTAGGCGGTGCCCGCGACGGTCCCCGTGGCGGGGCAGCGGGTCTTGAGCACCTTGTAGTCCTCGATGCCCGCTTCGTACGTGCCGGGAGCCGCTCCGCTCGCCGTGCCGCCCGGCGCGGCCTGTGTGACGCCGGTCCAGCCGCGACCGTAGAAGCCGATGCCGAGCAGCAGCTTGCCGGCCGGGATGCCCTTGCTCTTGAGCTTCTGGATCGCGGCGTCGGAGTGGAACCCGGGCGTCGGGATGCCGTTGTAGGAGGTGAGCGGTGAGTGCGGGGCGGTCGGGCCCTGCGGGGCGAAGGCGCCGAAGTAGTCGTAGGTCATGACGTTGTACCAGTCGACGTACTGCGCGGCGCCGGCGTAGTCGGCCGCGTCGATCTTGCCGCCGTTGGTGCCGTCGGCCGTGATGGCGGCGGTCACCAGGTTGCCGGAGCCGAACCGGGCGCGCAGCGCCTGCATGAGGTTCCTGTACGCGGCCGGACCGCTGCTGTCGCAGGACAGGCCGCAGGCGTTCGGGTATTCCCAGTCGATGTCGATGCCGTCGAACACGTCCGCCCAGCGCGGGTCCTCGACCAGGCGGTAGCAGGACTCGGCGAACGCGGCCGGGTTCTGCGCGGCCTGGGTGAAGCCGCCGGACCAGGTCCAGCCGCCGAACGAGAACAGCACCTTCAGGTGCGGGTGCTTCTGCTTGAGCTTGCGCAGCTGGTTGAAGCTGCCGCGCAGCGCGCCGGCGTCCCAGGTGTCGGCGACGCCGTCCACGCTCTCGTTCGCCTGGTAGAAGCGGTCGTAGTCGGCGTAGCTGTCGCCGATCGTGCACTGGCCGTTCTGCACGTTGCCGAAGGCGTAGTTGATGTGCGTCAGCTTGGCCGCCGAGCCGCTGGTGTCGATGTTCTTGACGTGGTATCCACGCTGGTAGACGCCCCACTGCACGAAGTAGCCGAGCACCTTGTTCCCGCCGTCGCCGGGGTCGCCGCCGCCGTCGCCCTTCTCGGTGGTGGCGCTGGCGGTGTTGCCGGCGGCTGAGCGGTTGCCCGCGGCGTCGCGGGCCCTGACGGTGTAGGCGTAGCGGGTCTCGGGGCTGAGGCCGGTGTCGGAGTGGGTGGTGCCGGTGACCGTGGTGATCAGGTTGCCGTCCCGGTAGACCTCGTAGCCGGTGACGCCGACGTTGTCGGTGGAGGCGTTCCAGGCGAGGGAGACGCTGCGGTCGGTGACGCCGGTCGTGCGGAGGTTGCCGGGGACGCTCGGGGCGCTGGTGTCGCCGCCACCACCGTCGCCGACGGGCTTCCACAGTGCGGGGACGTTCGGTGGCTCCCAGCCGGGCTGGGACGTGTGGCTCTGGATGCACTCGTACGTGACGCCGTTGAAGGTGACGCGCGCGCCCGCCGTGTAGGCGGTCCACGCGGACCAGTCGGCCATGGCGGCGCTGGCGGAGGAGGTGGCGGCCCATGAGGGGGCGGCGACCAGGACGGTGAGCGGCAGCAGTAACGCCGCCAGCCCGGCGAGGGCCTTGCGCAGGATGGTGTGTCTCATGATGCTCCGACATCCGGTTGGGGGGTGTACGGGATGGGATGCCACAGAAACTATTAGTAAAGTTTCCTTATAATATGGACGTTAGACGCAGCCTGGGGAGGCGTCAATACGCGACGCTCAGATGGTGAAATCTCGTCAGAATCCGGGGTGACGCCGCGGCCGACGGGCGTACTCGCCGGGCCGCGACCGGCGTACTCGCCGAGGGTGGTCGTGCGCCCCCGGCGATCTCACCCGACGGGTAGATAACGGTTGCGGAACGGTCGCTGACGCGGAGGTGTACCGTGCCTCAGCATTGAGGCGTGGCAGGGATGACCGCCTGGCGGCGGACCGCTGAACGCCACGGACCCTACGTGGCCCGTGCGGTGGCCGAATTCCGATCCTGGCCGGCGCTGGCGGTGAGCGACACCCGGCGCGGCCCCAAGTTCGCCGTTCACGGCACCGAGATCCTGCGACTGTCCGGCGCCGACGAGGTCCAGGTGCGCCTGACGGCGCCGGCGATCGACCGGCTGGCCCCCTACCTGCGCGAGTGCGGCCAGGTGCAGGCGTGCCCCGATCGGGCCTGGGTTGCCGTGCAGGTCGACGCGGAGCCCGACCTCGATCTGCTGTTCGCCCTGACCAGCGTGGCGATCAAAGAGCACGTGGCGTAGCCGCCCCGCCGATTGTCGACAGTCTCATCGCCAATCGCTGCGAGAGGCGGACGATCATGACCGTCTCGGCGGGGCCTTCGTGGCCAGTCGCCGGAGATTTCCCGGGTCGTTTGCGGTCAGCCGCGGGAGGCTTCCCGGGTGGCTTGCGGTCAGCTGCGGGAGGCTTCCGGTCGTTTGCGGTCAGGCGTCGGAGGCTTCCAGGGCCTTGGCGACGCTGCGCAGGTGTTGCTGCATCGCCGTCTGGGCGGCCTCAGGGTCGCCGGCGACGATGGCCGCCACGATCAGCTCGTGCTGCGGCAGCGACACCGAGGCCCGCCCCGGCTGCCGGGCGAGACGGAACTTGTGCCGCACCACCTGCGCCCCCAGCCGTTCGATGATCACTGCCGAGGTGCGGTGGCCGGCGATCTCGCGGATCTCGGCGTGCAGGGCCGCGTTCAGCTCGGAATAGCGGTCGAGGTCGTTGCTCTCCACGGCCGTGCGCATCGCGGCGACGATCTCCCGCAGCCGCCCACCCTGCTCGGGGGTGACCCGTTCCGCGGCCTTGGCGGCCGACAGGCCCTCGAGCACCATGCGCACCTCGGTGATCTCGACGGCCTCGGCCTTGGAGACCGCCCGCACGCGGGCGCCCTTGTTCCTGAGGATCTCGACCAGCCCCTCGGCCGCCAGCTCTTTGAAGGTCTCGCGCACCGCCGCCCGGGTGGCGCCGAACTGCTCGCACACGTCGGCCTCGACGAGCCGCTGGTTGGGCACGAAGTCCCCGCTGAGCACGGCCGCCCTGACCCGGCCGGTCAGCGTCTCCTCCTGTGGGGACCCTGGGGCCACGCGATCCTCCCGATGCCGTACGAACCCGTCCTGGTCAGCAATATTATCGACAACCCGCCCGGCCCGTGGGGGTGCGGCGGCATCGGAGCCTCTGATCCGTTCGGCTCCGTTCTGTCGGTCGTGTGGGGTAAGTTCCCGGACCATGATCAGCCGTTCGCGACGGCGTGGGCATTCCCGCCTGCGCCCGCGCACCGGCTGGGGCGGGAGGTTCTGAGGTCGTGGACGCGGACGAAACCGCGTGGGAGCGGCGCAGCGTGGTGCGTGTGGTGCCGCCTGTCGCGCCGCGCAAACTGGCGAAGGTGCCCTTCGTCGAGCTGGCTGACGGGCGGCTGCAGGGGGTCGTGTCGAGCGGATCCGACATCGAGCGGGTCTACGTCTCCTCGATCACCGCCGGCACCCATGCGCTGAGCTGCAGCACCAACAACAACCGGCCGTGCGGCGCGCTGCACGGCTACGCCTGCAAGCACATCCGCATGCTGGCTGACGAGGCGGTCGTGCAGTACGGCCTCGACCGGGTGGCCCGCTACCTGCGGGTCGAGGTGCCGCCGGGCGATCAGCTGATGAGCTGCCTCAACGGGCAGCCCGAGCGCACCCCGGCGGCCGTGGTGTTCAGCAGGTTCCTGCGCCATCTGGCCTATCTCGAGGTGCCCGACAACACCGGCCCGCTGGTCGAGCTGCACTGGTTCCCCTCGACAGCGGCGGAGACGGGAGCGGTGCGCTGATGCTGGACGTACAGCTGGGAGAGGTGCTCGCCGGCGCTCCCGAGGGGGCGGATGAGGCGCTCGGCCTGGTGGCGGGGTTCGACGACGCGCTCGCGCTCGGGTTCGCCAGGGTCGGCGAGGAGGCGGCCGGGGCGCTGACCGCCCTGGCGGGCGCGCTGGCGGCCAGCCCGATCGGCGAGCGGGTGAGCGAGGCGGCGGACAAGGTGGCCGCGGGATCGGTCGGCGACGAACACCTGGCGGCGCTGGCCGGTGGGCGCGCCGCACTGTGCGGCGCGGTCCACGACGCCCTGCTCGGCCGTCTCGACACGGCGCTGGGCAGGACCCGCGCCGCCTGGGAACCGACGCGAGACGGACAGGAGACTCCGGGCCGGCGGCCTGGCGGACAACAGGCCCCGGGCGATCCGGCCGGAGGGCGGCCGGCCTTCGGCAATCTGCTCGACGGTTGCCGGATCTGGTTGCGCGAGCTGGCCATCGTCGGGTGGCGTGGCGTCGACCACGACCTCGCCGGCTCGGCCGACCAGACGATCGAGGCGCTGCTCGCCGTGCCGGAGCTGCGCGGGCTCGCGGTGCTGCTCGACGGCCTGGCGGCGGAGCTGCGGGCGTCGAGCCCGGTCGCGACGATGGACCGCCTGCCCGCGCGCAGGTGGGCCGACCTGTGGGCGCGTGGCCTGCTGCTGGCGCAGCGAGGTCCGTGGCACGGGGGCGCCGAGCCGGTGTCGGGGCGGCTGCTGATCCTCGGCGCCGACGTGCACGAGCACGCCACCGTGGTGCGGGCGCAGGTCCACGGCGTCCTGGAGCCCGTGGGAGGCGGCCCCGCCAGGCTGGTGCGCACCAGCCTGGCGGCCGCCAAGGTCGACACGATCGTCGGCCCGGCCGTGTGGCGGCTGATGGGCGGCCATCCGGTGCTGCTGGGCGCGCTGGCCGGTCACCACAGCCTGGAGATCACGGACATGCCGTTGCTGCCGGGCGGCGACCTCGTGTGGCACGACGGCCAGGCCGCGGCGGGCGAGCCCGCCGACCCGTTCACGACGGCGCGGGTGGCGCTGTCCGGGGCGAGCGCCCCGGCGGTCCCGCCGCTCGACCGCCACCCCGTGCGCATCGCCGAGCCCGTCTTCCTGGAGGGCTACTCCGTCGGAGACGGGTCGGTCGATTTGTCGCCGGCGCAGGGCGGCCACGCGCTGCCGCTCGACCTCGACCGCCTGCCGCGCGGCGGCCCGCTCACCCCCGAGCTCGTGGCCGCCTCCTCGGCGTGCATCGGCCTGATGCGCTGGGACGGCCGATGGCTGCTGCAACCGCTGGCCGTCCAGGCCACGGTGAAGAAGAAGCCGGTCGCCGCGCACAACGGCGACTGGGCCATGGGCCCCACCGACCCCAAGGTGGTCAAGGCCGAGGCCAAGGCCGGCGACGTGGTCGCCGTGCTGCGCGAACGAGCGGGACGGCTGCTGCGGAAATGACCGACATTCTGGAAGGCGCCGACATGAACCGGCGCCAGGTGCTCTACTGGCGCCTGCTGTCCCGGCTGTTCGGCCCCGACGAGCAGCCCGCGCTCGAGACGGCCAGCATGGCCATCGTCGAAGACCTCGGCCTGCCGCCGGCGCTGCTCGACCCCGGGGTGTCGGTCGACACCCTGGTGCAGCGCTTCCCCACCCTGGGCGACGAGCTGCAGGACCTGATGGCGGAGAAGGAGCACGACCAGGGCGCCGAGGTGCGCCGTGCGGCCCTGGTCTCCAAACTGCTGCTCAACGTCTTCGCCACCGGCACGGGAAACGTCACCGCGGGCCGGCTGGAGAGCTGGAAGAACGACGCGGGCTGGTTCGAGAAGGGCATGGGCTGCGAGCCCGGCGGGCTGCGCCACCGCGTGGGCGACGAAGAGCTGGCCGCGGTGCTCGCCGGCATCGAGGGAGACCTGGTCAAGCGCATGCACCTGCGCGAGGTGCTGGCCGACCCGGCCCTGTCCAAGCAGCTGACGCCCAGCATGTCGCTCATCGAGCAGTTGCTGCACGACAAGCACAACCTGTCGGGGGTCGCGCTGGCCAACGCCAAGGCGCTGATCCGCAGGTTCGTCGACGAGGTGGCCGAGGTGCTGCGCACCCAGGTCGAGAAGGCCAGCGTCGGCGAGGTCGACCGGACCGTGCCGCCGAAGCGGGTCTTCCGCAACCTCGACGTCGAGCGCACCATCTGGAAAAACCTCACCAACTGGAGCCCGGAGGACGAACGCCTCTACGTCGACCGGCTCTACTACAAGCAGACCGCGCGCCGCACCACCCCCGCCCGCATGATCGTGGTCGTCGACCAGTCGGGGTCGATGGTGGACGCGATGGTCAACTGCACCATCCTGGCGTCGATCTTCGCCGGCCTGCCCAAGGTCGACGTGCATCTGGTGGCCTACGACACCCGGGCGCTCGACCTGACCCCGTGGGTGCACGACCCGTTCGAGGTGCTGCTGCGCACCACGCTCGGCGGCGGTACCGACGGCACGGCCGCGATGGCCATCGCCAGGCCGAAGATCTCCGATCCGCGCAACACCGTGATGGTGTGGATCTCCGACTTCTACGACAACCGTTCGCTGATCACCGACTTCGAGGCGGTGCACCGCTCGGGGGTGAAGTTCATCCCCGTCGGCTCGGTCAACAGCTCCGGCTCCCAAAGCGTCGATCCGTGGTACCGCCAGAAACTCAAGGACCTGGGCACCCCGGTGCTCTCGGGCCATATCCGCAAGCTCGTGTCCGAGCTCAAGAACTTCCTCACCTAGGAGACCCCCGAATGAGTGACGATATGCTGCGCGCCCCCGCAGAGGTGAAATACGCCGAGGAGCTCGACTGGCTGGAGTCGATCGACGACGGCCCCAAGCCGTTCTCGTGGCGGCTGAGCCCCCGCATGATCCGGCTGTTCATCCTCGGCTCCGAGCGCGCCGACGGGCTCGACCGGGAGATCGCGCAGAAGTGGTTCGGCGACCGCAGCTTCGTCGAGCGCAGCATCGTGACCCTGGCCTCCGACCGTGGCCTGCTGCTGATCGGCGACCCGGGCACGGGCAAGAGCTGGCTGGCCGAGCTGCTGTCGGCGGCCATCTGCCGCAACTCCACGCTCGTGGTCCAGGGCACCGCCGGCACCACGGAAGACCACATCAAATACTCGTGGAACGTGTCCATGGTCATCGCCAAGGGGCAGTCCCGCGACTCGATGATCCCCTCGCCGATCATGACGGCGATGGAGCAGGGCGTGATCGGCCGCTTCGAGGAGCTGACCCGCTCCACCAGCGACGTGCAGGACGCGCTCATCTCGATCCTGTCGGAGAAATACGTCTCCATCCCCGAGCTCGACGACGACAACATCGTCTTCGCCCAGCCCGGCTTCTCCATCATCGCCACCGCCAACAGCCGCGACCGGGGCGTCAACGACCTGTCGTCCGCGCTCAAGCGCCGCTTCAACTTCGTCCGCATCCCCGTCGTGACGAACAAGAAGAGCGAGGCCGAGATCGTCCGCTTCCGCACCGAGGAGCTGCTGCGCAGGCACCGGATCGAGCTCGACCTGCCGCCCACGCTGCTCGACATCCTGCTGCAGAGCTTCGCCGACCTGCGCTCCGCCGCCGCCTCGGCCACCAGCGACGACGAGAAGCTGGAGTCGGCGCTGTCGACGGCCGAGCAGATCGGCGTGCTGGAGGACGCCATCCTGCACAGCCACTTCTTCGGCGACCGCACCCTGCGCGCGCAGACGCTGGCCGGCTCGCTGGTCGGCTCGCTGGCCCGGCGCAGCCCGGAGGACCTGGCGATCCTGAACAAATACTGGCACGGCGTCGTCGAGCCCCGCAGCAAGAAGGACGGCGGGCAGTGGCCTGAGTTCCTCGAGGGCGGCCGCGAGGCCATCGCCACGCTCTCATGATCGACCAGACGAGCACGTTCGGCTCGCTCCGCGAGCAGCTACTCGACGCCGCCGCGGCGTTCGCCGACGGCCCCGTCGCCGTGTCCGGCATCCTGGCGGGGCTGGTCGACGACGTCGACAGGGCGTTGCGCGAGAAGCTGGAGATCTTTCCGGTCTGCCACCACTCGCCGGCCTCGGCGCTGGCGATGGTGCGGCGGCTGCGCGAGAAGCAGCCGAAGGTCATCTACCTGGAGCTGTGCGAAGATCTGCAGCCGTTGCTGACCGAGCTGCGCAACTGCCGGCTGCCGGTGGCGGTGCAGGCGTTCGCGACCGACCTCGACGGCTTCCCGAAGTCGTGGGCGCCGCTCAGCGTGGTGGCGCCGATCACCGAGGCGTCGGCCGAATACCAGGCCATCGCCTACGCCCTCGAAACGCCCGGCGTCGAGCTGGTGCTGGTCGACCGCTCGACCGACCACGTCTTCCAGTGGGCCCCGAAGGAGGAGGCCAAGGAGCGCAAGGAAGAGGCCAGCCTGCACGGCGACGCGGTGGGCGTTGAGATCGGCGACCTGCGCCCGCGCTTCGCCGAGCTGGAGGAGCACCTGCTGCACCACGGCAAGGTGCGCCACTGGTCGGAGTGGTGGGACCAATACGTCGAGCAGCCGCTCTCGGGGGCGGACTACGACACCTACCGCCAGGTCATGGTGCTGATCGGCAGCCTGTTCCGCCGGCTCACCCCCGACGGCGACCGGCTGGCCGTCGACGAGGATCGCGAGCGCTACATGTGGACCCGCATGCGCGAGCACCTGGCCGCCGGCGGCGCCGACCCCGGCGACTGCCTCTACGTCTGCGGCGCCTTCCACGCCGCCAGCCGCGTCGAGCAATTCGGCCTCGACTCCACGGCCACGTTCGAGATCAGCCCGCGCACCGGCACGAAGTGGCTGTACGGGCTCATCCCCTCAAGCCACTCCGCCATCGAGGCGCAGTTCGGGCTGGCTCCGGGGTCGGTGTCGATCGCGGCGGCGACCTGGGCCAAGGCGGTCACCCGCACCAAACTGGTCCCGTTCCAGCTGGCCGGTCAGAAGGGCACGCGCAAACGCGCCGGAGCTCGCGGAGCTCGGGCCAAGCTGCCGCCGCCGAAGGCCGACGCCGCACCCGCCGACCGGCTGACCGGGTTCCTGTCCCGGCCGCCCGCCCTCGACGCGCTCGACGAGGCCGAGTTGCTCGGCTGGTGCGTCGACATCGTCAGGCTGGCCCGGCGCAACGGCTACCTGGCCAGCACCGCCGACGCCATCGCCGTGTTCGAGACGTCGATCCTGCTGGCCGGTCTGCGCAACAGAGCCAGGCCCACCCCCTACGACTTCCAGGACGCGGCCGTCACCTGCATCGAGAAGGACGTCGTGCCGGGCCGCCGCGACGTGCGCCGCCTGTGCGAGATCCTGCTCGGCGGCGACCGCGTCGGGGAGGTCGGCTACGACGCCCTGCCGCCGCTGGCCAGGAACGTCTACGACCGGCTCGCGCCGCTCGGCCTCGACCTGGACAAACGGACGATCCAGCGGGCGCTGATCGACCTCAACGCCCACCCCGAGCTGGTGCCCTGCTCCGACCTGCTCTGGATGCTGCGCTATCTCCTCCCGGACGACGCCGTACGGCCCATCATGGGCGAGCGCGGGCTGGGGGAGCGGTCGATCCAGGAGAGCTGGGACCTCGCGTTCGGCAAACACCAGCGCTCCATCATCGAGCTCGGCTACGAGGGCGTCACCATCGAGCAGGTGCTGGAGCAGCGGCTGCGGCGCTCGGTGTGGGACCCCAAGGCCACCGCGGCCGTCGCCCTGGCGGCGGTCGAGGACGCGGTGCTCTTCCTGGGCAGCCGGCGCTTCGCCGACGAGCTGGGGGCGCGCGCCGTCGAGCTGCTCGCGGCCGAGCGCGGCGTCGACGACGCGCCGGAGGTGCTGCGCAGGATCCGGCGGCTGCTGGCGTACTACCGCGCCAACGAGTCCGAGCTGCCGGCCTGGTGCGAGGCGTTCGTGACCGCCGGCTACGCGCACTACTGCACGCTGCTGCCGACGGCCTTCGTGGACGACGACACCGGCGTGCGGCAGGTGGGCGCCATGCTGGGGTTCCTGTTCACGATGGAGAGCCTCGCGCTGGCGCTCGGCTGCGACCGGGCGCAGCTGGAGCTGGCCGTGCAGCAGTCGCATCCGGAGGCTCCTGCCAAGGTGGCGCTGCTGTGGGCGGCGCACACGCAGCTCGGGTTGCTCACGATGGCCGACCTGCGGGCTCGCTGCGACGAACTGCTCGCCAACCCGCTGGTCATCCCGTCGGTCCCGCAGTACATCATGGGGTTCGTGCAGGCGATGGAGCCCGCTCCCGCGCTGTCCGGGTTCGTGGTCGAGGTGATCTCCAAGGCGTTCGGGCGGCTGCCCGACAGCGTGCTGCTGCCGTGGCTGCCCAAGCTGATCACCACGCTGCGCGCCGGGGCGGCCGAGCTGGTGCCGGTGCTCGTCCGGGAGGCCGGCCGTACGTTCCCCGGCTCGCTGCCGGCGGTGGACTCCTGGGTGCCGCCGTGGTCGGCCCGTCCCAAGCCCGCAGCCGTCGGCGCGCCCGTGGCGTCCGGGCCGGTGGCGGAGCTTCTCCTGGGGCATCCGGCTGCCTGCGACGGGGTGGCGGGGCTGCTCGGGTGCGAGGGCGAGTGGCGCGACCCCGCCTCGGGCGGCGGTGCGGGTGGCGGTCGCGCGGCCCGGGAGGTGAGCGCTCTCCTGACCGCTCACCCTGAACCCGCCCTGGCCCTCGCCGGGCTGCTCACCTGACGATCCGTCTTCCGCCCGGGGGCCGCTCCCTTCGGGAAGGAACGGCCCGCCGCCACGACCAGGGCCCGGCCACCTCGCCGAAGGTGGCCGGGCCCCGTTTCCGATCTCGGTGGGGTGGTGTCTCTCGTCTGAGGGGCGGTTCGCCGTTGGTTCGTTTCCCGCCCCGAGGGGATGGCTCAGGAGCCGAACCGGCCTCTTCGTGCGGTGAGGCCGGTCAGGGTGGGGGTGGCGGTCGCGACCCCAGAGTTACTGCTTCGGCGGGCGGCAGGTGGCACCGGGTGCGGGGAGGCGCAGGTCGGTGAGGTAGGCGTTGGCGTGGGCGATGACGCAGGCGTTGCCCGTGAGGTAGAGCCCGTGGCCGTGCCCGTCGAAGCGGACCGTCGCCGACCCCGGCACCCTGCGCACGATGTCGGCCGTGTCGTCGTGGTCGGTCCACGTGCCCGCGCCGAGGAACGGCGGCAGACCGGACGGCAGCGGCTTGGAGGGGTTGGTCACCGGCACGGGCCAGCCCGTGCACCCGAGGCGGTGCCACAGCCCCATGCCGGCGAGGTTCGGTGAGACCCGCTCGCCCATCGCCCGCACGGCCCGGTATTCGCGATAGCCGCTGAAGCGCAGCCCGTCGGCGCACTGGGTGGCGTTCATGCCCACGAACGACGGCGGCTTCAGGCTTCCGACCCCGGCGTCGACGTAGCTCGCGAACCCGGCGGCGCCCCCCTCCTCGGCCTGCCGTACGGCTGCGGCGAGCTGCCGCCAGCGCGGATACTCGGGCGCGGGTCCCGGCCCGACCAGGTTCGGCATCGCGGCCACCTGCAGGTCGAACCCGCTGTACGCGACCGCCTCGCCGTCCGGCCGGCCCTTGACGGGAATCGGCGTACGGTCCGCGCTCGCGACCAGCTTCCGCCAGCGCTTGCCCATGTCCTTGCCGCACACGTCCCCCGTCCCGCACCACGTCAGGAAACGCTCGAACTGCGCCTCGTACGTGCGATACCGCACGCGGGCGTCCGTCGCCGCGTCCCGCAGCTGGTTGACCGCCCCGTCCAGGTACATGGCCCGGACCCGTTGAGGGAACAGCCGGGCGTAGGCGAGGGCGGGCACCCCTCCGTACGAGGTGGCGACGAAGCTTAGCTGCTTCTCCCCGAGCGCGGAGCGGACGGCGTCGATGTCCCGCGCCACGGAAGCCGAGTCCAGATGGCCGAAGAAGGCGGGGTCGAGCTTCCTGCACTCCTGCGCGCTGCGCCGCACCTTCACCCCGAGCCGCGCGTACGCGCCGGGGTCGTCCGGCCGGGTGAGCCACGGCCCGGTGCCGAAGCACTTGACCGGCAGCCTGCCGTACGTGGTGGCGTTGCGCGGCTCGAAGCTGACCACGTCGAACCGCTTGCGCAGGGCGGAGAAGTGCCCGCCCCGGTACGTGAGATCGTCGACGCCCGATCCGCCGGGCCCGCCGGGGATGCTGAAGACCGTCCCCGAGCTGCTGCCGGTCGCGGGCAGCCGGGCGATCCGCAGCGTCAGTGAGCGGCCCTCCGGCTTCTTCCAGTCGAGCGGAACCCGGATGGAGGCGCACTCCATGTCCTGGGGTCGCTCGTCGCCCGGGCACGTCCCCCACTCGAGAGCCTGGGAGGAGGGAACGACGGCGAGCGAGCCGAGCAGGAGGAGGCTGGTGGCTGTCAGATGCATGCCTCCAGGCTGGCCGCCGCGCCGCCGGATCTCGATCGTGTAGCGGCCCGTTCTCGAGGTAGTGCCAGGACTACCGGCTACGGGTCGATCTCGCGGAGCAATGCGGCGAGGCTCGATGGGAGCGAGCCGGGGGCGTTGATGAGCGTCGGGTGCAGATTCATCTGGATCGCTCTGGTGACCTGCACGTAGGACGGGCTCGCCGGGCGGTTGACCGCGGCGTCGAGGCCGCGCTTCAGCACCGAGAGGTAGGGGAACTCGTCAAGCAGTTCCTGCTTCGTGTAGAGGGATTCGAGCGCGGGGGCGAACCCGGCCTTCCTGAACATCGACTCCTGGGTCTTCTCGCGCAGAAGGAAGTTGATGAACTCGTAGGCGAGCCGGCGGTTCACGGAGCATTCCGATACGGCGAGATTCCACCCGCCCAGCACGCTGGGAACGGGCAGCGGCGCCACGTCGAACGCGTCCTTGACCCTCGACTTCTGGTCGTGCCGCATGACCTGGTAGGCGTAGGGCCAGTTGTGCATGAACACCGCTTTCCCGTCCTGGAAGTCCTGGCGGGCCTCCTCCTCGCGGAAGCGGGCCGCCTTGTGCGGGATCCACTGTTCGGCGAATCCGTCGATGATCCGGCGCATCCCGCGCTCGGCGGCGTCCGAGCCGAACAGCTCGACGCCGTCCGCGTCGGGCGGGATGTCGCCGGCCGCCCCGTGGATCGCTTCGACGACGCCGGCGGTGAAGCCCTCGTACTTGTCGAACTGTCCCACGTATCCGTGGAGCCCGTACTTGGTGGCGAGCTGTTTCGCCTGGGTCCGCAGTTGCTCCCACGAGGTGGGAGGTGAGAGCCCTTCCTGGCGGAGCAGGTCCGTACGGTAATAGAGCAGGGCCGCGTCGGTCCGCATCGGCACGGCCCAGAGCTCGCCGTCGAAGCGGGCGCTGTCGAGGGCCCTGTCCAGGATCGCGTCGGTGGGGAACTTGCTTTCCTCCAGGGGGACGATGTAGCCGGACGCCGCGAATTCGTGCGTCCAGATCAGGTCCAGGGTCACCACGTCGTAGCACTCGGAGCGGCGCTTCGCCGCGTCGTCCTCCTCCGCGAGGAGAGGGTCCTGCGCGTGCGCGACCAACTGCGCGCGGTGCTCGTCCGTGGTGGTCGGCAACTGGACGAACCTGACCTCATGGGACGCGGAGTGCGTGTTGTTCCACTCCTTCACCAGTTGGTCGAGCCATGCGTCCTTGCTGGTGTCCCTGCCGTCGGCGAAGACCAGCCCGCGACCGTCGTCCACGTCGCCGGCGAACGGGTCGTCGTTCAGGCGGGAAACCGTGATGAGGCGGGTGATGGTGAGCAGCGTCACGAGGGCGATCAGCCACGGCCAGGGCTTCACGAGGTCTCCCCGGAGGTGCCGCCGCCCCAGAGCGAGACGGCAAGCCCGTCGAAGGCGCGTTCCATGGCCTCCGCGCCGGGCACGTCATAACACTGGCCGCGGGTCTGTTCGGCTATCCGCCGCAGGCTGGTCCGCTCGGCGCATCCGTTGAGGCCCAGCGCCACGACGAAGACCGGGGTGGAGACGGGAGGCCGCAAATCCGCGGGGATGCGGTCAGGGGACTCATCACCCGAGGTGATGAGAAGCACGGCATCGATCGCCTCGTCCTCGCCCTCGTCGTCGCTCGTCTCCCGCAGCCGGTCGATCGCGTCGTGAACCACGTCACGCGGGTCCGCTCCGGGATGGCTCTCCGGCTTGAGCGCGTTCAGCCGCTCCTGCAAGCGTGCCGGCAACGTCTCGTCCTTTGTGGTCTCGCCGATCTCCATCAGCTCCTCGTGATCGATGTCTCCTGGCCGGTCAGCGAACGTCCACAACCCGACCTGGTCGCGCGGTCCCATGCCGCCGACCGCGGTGTACACCTCCGCCGCGGCCGCGGCGAGGCGGTTGTTCATGGGGGACCCGCGCAGGCCGTCGCGCATGTCACCGGAGACGTCGAGGGCGACGAGCAGCCTGGTGGGTTTCCGGGCTCTTTCCCATATGCCGAGCACCTCTTCGACGCCCCCGGGCGGCGTGCCGGCCCCGTCGTCCTTGCCGGGTGGGGCGAAATGGTGCTTCTTCAGCGCGGACTCGCTGGCCGGGCTCCGCAGATATGTGTGGAGGGCCCGCGCGGCCTCGTCCCTGCGCGGCGTCAGGGCGCCGATGAGCACGTACGGATGGTCGAGGAGGACCGGCTGCTCGGCGGGGACGAGCATGTGCAGACGCTCCCCCTCAGGGGTCGTGCGCTTCGGGCAGTCGGCGCGCAGCGGCCGTCCCGCGTTGTAGTCCTCGACCACCTTGTCCGTGGTCAGCACGGCGAACGGCTGAGCCGGGGGCGGGAACGAATGCCGCACCGCGCACATGAGGTCGTAGGACCCTTCGTGATCGGGCGACTCCAGATTCTGCTCGATCCTGTGGTGGACGTCGCCGGTGCCGCCGGGTGCGTGCCGGTACAGCGCCATCGTGGCCGCCAGGCCGCTGCTGGATGAACGCGGCCCTGATCGGGCCAGGAGCAACTCGCCGCGTGCCACGGCGTTCGACACCTCAGGCCAGGTGAACGAGCTGCGGCCGGTCCACTCCTGGTACGACGGCGGAACGGCCAGCACCAGGCGGGAACGCGCGATCGACCCGAGCGATTCCGGGGTGAATTCCAGCAGATCCCGCTGCTCTGTCAGGCGCTTGGCCTGCTCGAGGTCCAGGGCGGAGCCGGGCAACCACACGTGAGGCCGCGGCGCAGTGAGCAACGCCTCGTCGCCCCACCCGTTACTCAGCAGGTCGATCGCGGTGTGGGCGGAGCGGGCCGTGGACACCTGGATCGTCACGGCGCACTGTCCGGTCTTCATCAGCTCCCGTTCGAAGGCCCGGGCACGATCCTCGACGAGGGCCTGCTTCTCAGGTGTCGTGAGAACGTTGAGCTGGACGACGGGAAAGCAGCCGGACGACCGCCAGAAGATGACCACGGGCACGCCGACCAGGATGGCCACGGCCAGGACGAACAGCGTGACGGTGCGACGCCGGCTCAGGCGGGGTCTTTCGTGCCGCCCTCGCCCGGTCCGTGCCGGGTCCGCAGCGAGGTCATGGCCCCCTGCCCGGTCCTCGTCGTGGGGAGGGAGCGTCACGCGCCGCGTCCTTCCGACGATGCGCTCGACCTTCTCCCGGTCGGAGGCGATCCGCGTGTCGAGCTCTTCCGTGCTGATCGTCGCCACGATGATGAGGCTCGTGATGTCGGCCAGGCGCTCGAAGACGGCCGGGGTCATGTCTCGTGGTCCAGGTGACGATGGAACCCGTCGAGCCACAACACCGTGTTCCGGAGCGGCAGCCCGCCGTTGAGCAGTTCCGCAGGGGAGTTCGGCTTCGCGGGGATGAGGAGCTTCTTTCCCGGCCACACCGCCTGGACGGCTTTCGCGGCGGCGAACGACTTTCCCGCCTTCGGAGGCCCGTCCACGAGAATGAAGCGGGCCTCTCTGACGGCTTCTCTCAGCTCTTCATCACTATTTCTCCTGAAGTAGGGTCTATTTCCGGATGGGTCCTTTACGTCCTGTTCGTGAACGTTGAAGTACGACCACTCGTGGACCCGTTCCGCTCTCGGCAGGAACATCCCGTCACGGAGTAGGTCGGCGTGCACGCGGAGCAGCTTGATCCGTGTGGCGATCGACGTCAGCACGCTCACGGCGACGATCGAGCCGAGGGCGAGGAGGATGGCGCGTGGCGTGACCAGATCCGCCCACGTCAGCCCGAAGATCGCGACGAGCGCGCCGTACACGCCCGAGGAGAGGAGCAATCCCAGCGCGACGGACGTGAAGAAGCGCCGAATGCGCGACCCGTGTTTCCCCACCATAAGGAAAGCCTGGCTGATTCGTCACTCAAATGCTCACAAAACTCCCCATTCAGCAGGTGTTGCCGTTTCGGTCTGCCCCTTGTGGTGATTTATCGGCAAGCGATCAGCCGAATACGCGTGCGGCCGCCGGGATCCGGCGCAGCACCAGCCAGTCCAGCAGCAGCACCGCCGCCATCGTGATCCCCGCCAGCGGGAACAGCAGGCCGAGCAGCGCCATGATGGCCATCACGCCGTACGCCGTGCGCCGGTCCGTGGCGCGGGCGGGGGCGCCGGCCCGGCCGCGCGGGCGGCGCTTCCACCACATCCACGCCCCGGTGACCACCAGCGTGATCAGGGCCAGGCAGGCGCCGAGCATGACGATCAGGTTGGCGGTGCCGTACCTGCGGCCCTCGTGCAGCGCGATGCCCTGCTCGACGGCCTTGGCCATGACGCCGTACTCGGCCCAGCCGTACGAGACGAGCACGCGGCCGCTGTACTGGTCGACGTGCAGGGTCTGCGCGGCCGACGGGTCGCGGCGGTGGTCGGTCACGATCGTGTAGACACCGCGCGGCCCGTCGGGGAGCAGCACCTTGACGTCGCACTCGGCGGCCGCGCACTGCCTGATCCGGGGCTTGGCGGCGGCCAGGGCGGCTTCGACGGGCAGGGCGCCGGGCTGCAGCACGCCGGCCGGGCTCCCGTGCCCGGCGTGCTCGTCGCCGGACGGCGGTACGGGAAGGCGTTCGGCGGCCCAGGGCACCTTCGCGTCCGGGTGGTCGGACAGGTCCCCCGACAGGGGAGGGGCGGAGGTGTTCGGGTAGTCGTCCGCGCTCGGAGACGTGGAGCCCGTGCTGTCCTGGATGCGCTTCAGGCCGTCGCCCCACACGCCCGACCACGGCAGCCCGGACAGGACGAGGAACACCACCACCGCGCCCCCGCCGACGCCGGTCATGAGGTGCAGGCGGCGCAGCCGGCCGCGGCCCGACCGGGCGGACCTCCCGCGGGTACGCCGGCCGCTCCACCACAGGTAGGTGCCGGTGGCGACGAGAATCAGCGCCCAGCACGCGGCGATCTCCACGACCCGGTCGCCGGCCGTGCCGGACATCAGCTCCCCGTGGATGGTGCGTACGACGCGCATGAACGTGGCCGAGTCGTCGATCTGGCCCACGACCTCGGCGGTGCCGGGATCGACGTACACCGAGATGCCCTCGGCGAACGGGCCCGGCTCGGGGCCCTGGAGGATGACGCGGGTGGTGCGGCCGGGGGACGTAGGCGGGATGACGGACATGACGGGCGTGCCGGGGCGTGCGCTCTGGGCGGCCGCGATCTGCTCGGACAAGGGGCGCGGCGCGGTGACGGGTTCGGCGAGCGTGCGTACGTCCTGGTAGCGCCACGCCTCGAACGGCTCCTTGAACAGGTAGATCGAGCCCGTGACGGCGAGGACCAGCAGGACGGGCGCGACGAACAGGCCGGCGTAGAAGTGCCAGCGCCAGACGACCCGGTACCGCTGGGTGGAGGCGGAAGACGGTGCGGCGGCGGGCCGGGCGGTCTCCGGCCGCGCTTGGACAGAGGTCATGGGGGCTCCGTTCCGGAGTGCGGGCACGCGGGGAGGCGGGCGCGCGAAAAGCAGGGGGTGGCCACGACGGGCCGGTCGCGCCACCGGACGGCGGGACGGCGATCCACGCCGCCCGCGGGTGGGCGCGGCCATCAGCGTGGGCGCCCGAGCCTCACGGATGAACAGCGGACGCCCGAGGACACAGCGTGAACGTCCCGGTGTACGCCCGGCCTGGTGCGCAGGTGGGGAGGCGGAACGTTCCGGCGGTGCGGGGTTCCTGGGCGAGCGGCCGTTACCGAGGCGGCCCCCGCCGGCACACCGTCCAGGCCAGCACGTGTGCGGCGGCGACACCGTCCGGAGCCGCGAGGACGAGCCCCTGGCGTGGCGTGCGGGGCGGCGCGAGGCGGGTGGTCAGCCGGTGCCAGAGGTCGCGCAGCGAGCAGGCCAGCAGGCGTAGCAACGTGAGCAGCGCCGAATCGCCGCGCCGCAGCCACCACGCCGACACCGTCGCGACCAGCACGTGCGCCAGCACCATCCCGGCCCCGGCGTGGAGCCCGCTCCCATGATGGCTGGAGAAGGCGGCGCCGCCGGAGCCGAACAGCTGGTGCATTCCGTACTGCGCGGCGAAGGAGGCGGCGAGCAGCGTGCCCAGGGAGCGCTGACGGCGGGCGAGAACGAACGCGCCCGCACCCGTCGCCAGAGTCGCGGCGACGACGGTTCCCAGGCGGGTGTCCGGGCCTCCGGCCAGCACGTGCATGCCCAGTGCGGCGTACACGCAGACGACCGCGAACACCGCCGCCCGCAGCCCGCGCAGGCCGGCCCGGCCGGCCCGCGCGGTGTCCCTGCTGCCGGTGCCGCTACCCTTCTGCTCGGCGTTCAACCGCGATCACCGCTCACACGGGGAGATACGGTGGCTGCCCGGCAGCGGTTCAGCGAACGGCCGGTGGGTTTCCTGCGGTCAGCGGTTCCAGGAACGCTGGAGGGCGTCGCGGAACCTGCGCCCGGCGGGCGGCGGCACGTCGCCGTTGCCCGGCCCCTTCCTGGAGCCGTTGCCAGTGCCGTTGCCCGTGCCGTTCCCGGAGTCGTTCCCTGGAGGCGGCAGGGCGGGCAGTGCGGCGGGGACGAGCACCGCGGCCTCCTCCTCGGTGACCGGCCGCTCGATCTCGCTGTACGCGCCGTCGTGGCCGCGCACGATGACCCCGGTCTCCACGCCGTGGGCGACGGTGTGCCGGTCGCGCGCCAGCAGCCCCAGGGCGATCCTCCGGGCGATCACGTAGCCCAGCACGGGCCCGGCGATGATCGCGACGCGGAAGATCCACGTGGTGGCGTTCAGCGAGATGTGGAAGGTCGAGGCGATCAGGTCGTTGCCGCCGGCCAGCCAGAGCACTCCGTAGTAGACGATCCCGGCGACGCCGAGGCCGGCGCGTACGGGCACGTCCCTCGGCCGGTCGAGGAGATGGTGTATGGCGTTGTCACGGGTGATCCACCGTTCCAGGAACGGGTAGAGCGCCAGCACCGTGAACAGCAGGCCCGGCGCCCCCAGGGCCGGGATCAGCACGCTCATGGTCACCGTGTGCCCGAAGACGGCGAACTCCCACGGCGGCATGATCCGCAGCGCGCCCTCCAGGAAGCCCATGTACCAGTCGGGCTGCGAGCCCGCGCTGATCGTGCTCGGCAGGTACGGGCCGTACAACCAGATGGGGTTGATCTGGAACAGCGTCGCCAGCAGCGCGATCACCGCCAGCACCCACAGGAAGAACACCGTCGTCTTCGCCAGGAACGCGGGGAAGAACGGCGCGCCGCGCACCACCCGGTCGCTCAGCCCCTTCGCCCTGAACTGCGTGTGCGTCTGCCGCCAGGTCAGCACCACCGCGTGCAGCGGGATGAGCAGGAGCAGCAGCGCGGGGATCAGCAGCACGTGGATGCTGTACAGCCGGGAGACGATGTCATCCCCGGGGAACTCCCCGCCGAACAGGAACATCGCCAGGTACGTGCCCACCAGCGGCACCGAGATCGTGACCCCGTGCAGGATGCGCAGACCCGCACCCGACAGCAGGTCGTCGGGCAGCGAGTAACCGAACAGCCCGTTCAGCATCACCAGGCCGAACAGGGCCACACCGATCAGCCAGTTCAGGTCGCGTGGCTTGCGGAAGGCGCCGGTGAAGAAGTTGCGCAGCATGTGGGCGACGATGGCGGCGAGGAAGACCAGCGTGCCCCAATGGTGCATCTGCCGCATCAGCAGGCCGCCGCGCACCTCGAAGCTGATCTCCAGGGTGGAGGCGTACGCCTCGCTCATCGCGACACCCTGCAGCGGCACGTACGAACCGTCGTAGATCACCTCCTGCATGCTCGGCTTGAAGAAGAACGTGAGGAAGACGCCGGTGAGCAGCACGACCACGAACGCGTAGAGGGCGATCTCCCCGAGCAGGAACGTCCAGTGGTCGGGGAAGATCTTCCGCATCGCCTTCTTCAGAAAGCCGGCCCCGCCGAGCCGGTCGTCGAGTGCTCCGGCCAGTGAGCTGCCCTTCATCGTCAACCCCGCCTATGTCTTGGATGGCTCGTCACCTATCAAGACGGGACAGCTGCGGAGAATGTGACACCTGGCGGGCGAATTGCTCTCAGGCGAGGCGTTCGATCGTGACGGGGATCAGCCCCAGCGCGCGGATCGCCTGCCGGTGGTGGTGCAGCAGCGCGCCGAGCGCCGTGGCGAGCTCCGTGGTGGGGGCCGCGCCCAGCCGCACGGTCACGTCCACGCACCAGGCGATGCCCGTCCCGATCCGGCGCAGCTCCCAGGAGAAGCCGTGGCCGTCGGCGTCGGCCGAGGCGGCGCCGGCCACGCGCGGGTCGCCGGTCGGCTCGAGCCGCAGCGCCGTGCGCGCGCTCGCCAGCGCGCCAGTCCACCGCCGTCACCCTCGTCCGCAACCCGGCGTCGGAGCGCAGGTCGAGGCTGAGCCGCGCGGCGCCCGCCCAGGACCCGGCCGAGGGTCGCCACGCGGCCGTGTCGATGCCGGCGGCGGTGTAGTCGTCGCAGAGGACGAACTGCTCGACGAGGATCGCCGCCGGTGACGGGTCGCCCGCCGTGGCGGCGATCAGGTAGTAGTCCACCCGATCGATGATCCTCGGTGGCCGGACGCGGTTGCAAGATCATCACCCGTCCGGGCCCGGTGGTGTCCACCGCGCCCGGACGGGTGAGCCGCCGGAGCGCCACGACGGGTCCGGGCCGCATGGGTCCCGCTCGTTCTGGGCAGGTAGGCCGCCTGGCAACCAGAACCCCTATCCGTCAGGCACGGGAGGCATCAGCGATGCGGAACGGCCGGACCAGCAGGACCGTCGCCGGCACCCTCACGGCGGCGATGCTCCTGACCGCCGGGTGCACGGCGGGCGGCGATCAGGCACCGGACGGTCGGCAGGCACCGGCGGCCAAGTTGTCGATCACCCCTGCGAACGGCGCGGAGAAGGTCCCCCCGGACACCGGCGTCAGCGTCAAGGTCACCGGCGGCGAGGTCGCCGCGCTGACCGTCGCCGACGCCAAGGGACGCGAGGTGCGGGGCTCCGTGGGCGCCGACGGCACGTGGCGGCCCCGGTGGTCGTTGCGTCCCTCGACCAGGTACACGGTCAGCGCCCGGGCCACGGGCACCGACGGCAGGCCCGTCACCGGCAAGGCGACGTTCACCACCCTCGAACCGGAGCGCGTGCTGAAGAGCGGCATCTCACCCCTGGACGGCGAGACGGTCGGGGTCGGGATGCCCGTGCAGCTGCTGTTGTCCCGGCCGGTGACGGGCAAGGAGCACAGGGCCGCGATCGAGCGGTCGCTGGAGGTGCGGATGTCCCAGCCGGTCGAGGGGGCGTGGAGCTGGGTGAGCGACCGTGAGGTGCAGTTCAGGCCGCGCGCGTACTGGCCGGTGGGGGAGCAGGTGACGGTCGTGGCGCATCTGGCGGGCGTACGGGCCGGTGACGGCCTGTGGGGCGCCAGGGACCGCAGGCTGACCTTCACCGTCGGCGCCGAGCACATCACCAAGGTCAGCGCCGGGGCCCACAAGGCGGTCGTGCGGAGGAACGGCGACGTCGTCAAGACCATGCCGGTCAGCCTGGGCAAGCCGGGCGACGACAGCTACTCGGGCGTCATGATCGCCCAGGAGAAGGCGCCGGAGATCGTCATGGACTCGGCCACCGTCGGCGAACCGGGGGAGTACCGGATCCGCACCAAGTGGAACGTCCGGATGACCTACAGCGGCACGTTCTTCCACGCCGCGCCCTGGTCGACCGGCGCGCAGGGCAGCCGCAACGTCAGCCACGGCTGCGTGAACGCCAGCCCGGAGAACGCCCGCTGGTTCTACGAGTTCACCCAGCGGGGCGACATCATCGAGGTCACCGGCACGTCGAGGAAGCTGCGGTTCGGCAACGGGCCGACGCCGTGGGCGAAATCGTGGGAGGACTGGCTGGCCGGCAGCGCCCTCGGTGCCTCGGTCAACGGCTGACCTCCGCGCGGGAGCGAGCCGGGGGTGGCGCAGCGGTCTGATCCGGGCAAGGGGGAATGCCGGGGACGGGATGCCGGGCCCTGACGTGAGCCTGGGAGATGTACCCCCACCCGCGGTTCGCCCACGGCTCGTCGGCCACGGTGCGGTACCAATGTCCGGCCCCCACCTTGGCCACGCACAGAAAGACGTCAGGGCCCTCCCGGTCCAGCCGCCCGACCTTCGTGGTCGCCGCGCCCGGCCCGGCGTGCACCGTTCCTCCGGCGTTCTCGCAGGCGAAGCCTCTCTCCCAGGTCACCCCGAGGTCCGGGTCCTCGACCGGCGGCCTGATGTCCGTACGAGGATCGGCCTCCGCGCACGCGGGCGGCTCGCCGGGTGACACGGGCGCGAGGACCAGGCAGCCGGTCACGACGACGGCGACCAGCGACGCGGCCGCCACCCGCAGGGGCCCGCGGAACCACCGCGACGGCCCGGCGAGCAGCAGGCCGGCGTGCACGGCCAGCACGGTCGCGAGCGCGCCCCACAACCAGGGAGTGCGCAGGTTGCCGGTGGCCAGGTTGCCCGCCAGACCCGTCACGGCCGGGAAGAGCACGCTCACGGCCGCCTTGAACACCCGGCCCCGCGCCCCGGGCTCCTCCCGCGCGCCGAGCGCACCGTCCTGCGTCACTGGTCACCGCCATCGATCCGTACGGTCTGGCGTCACGCAGAGTACCTGGTCAACTGCGGTGAGTGCGGCCTTTTGCAGGGTGTCCGCCCGGCGCTGCCGTCGAGCCCAGGAACCGGGCAGACAAATCCCCTCACTTGACTGGATAGGGGACAATTCATCGGATGACATTTTGGCCCCTCGTTTGATCGAGCTAGGAGCAGGCATGCAGATCGTACGGTTCACCAGCCCTCTGACCGGCGCGGACGCGGTCGGGATCGACGACGGTGAACAGGTGGTGGAGCTGTCCGGGATCACCACCGTCGGCGAGCTGCTGGGGCTCCCGTCCGGCGAGTTCCGCGCGCGGTGCGAGGGCGCCGACGGTCCCCGCCACGCCTCGGCGGGCGTACGGCTCCTGCCTCCGGTGGACGGCCGGATGGAGGTGTGGGCCGCCGGCGTGACCTACCGGCGCTCGCGCGAGGCCAGGGTCGTCGAGAGCGAGCGGGCCGCCGACGTGTACGAGCTGGTCTACGACGCGGAAAGACCCGAGCTCTTCTTCAAGTCCGCGGCGTGGAAGGTCTCCGGGGACGGCGGGCGCATCTCGGCGCGCGCCGACTCGGAGATCGACGTGCCGGAGCCCGAGCTCGGGCTGGTGCTCAACGCCTCAGGGGAGATCGTCGGCTACACGGTGGTCGACGACGTGAGCTCGCGCACCATCGAGGGCGTCAACCCGCTCTACCTGCCGCAGGCGAAGATCTACCTGGGCGCGTGCGCGGTGGGCCCGGCGATCAGGCCCGCGTGGGAGGTCTCCGACCCGTACACGCTGGACATCACGCTCTCCATCACCAGGGGCGGAGAGACGGTGTGGGACGGCAAGGCGAACACCTCGCAGCTCAACCGGCGCCTCGACGACCTGGCGGCCTACCTGTTCCGCGCCGACGTCTTCCCCGACGGCGCGGTGCTGGCGACCGGCACCTGCCTGGTCCCCGACCTGCCGTTCACACTGCGGGACGGCGACACGGTGACCATCGCCGTCTCCGAGGTCGGCACGCTGACGACCAGCGTGGTCAGGGGCCTGGACGCCATGCGCTGAGCCCTCGTGCGCCGTCCCACGCCGGCGGCACACGCCGCCGGCGCATCGGCCTGGCCGATGACCGGGGCGATGTGCCGGGGGAGGAGCACCTCATCCGGCGGTGTTCTCCTTCTCGAAGGAGCTCAGCGTGGGGTCGTAGTCGAGGGCGCCGATGTCGTACATCGGGGTCATCCAGTGGTAGAAGTTGTCGCCGCGCTCGCGCAGCAGGTCGTACAGGCGGCGCATCATGCGGCGGCGGACCGGGGCCAGCTCCTGATGGGTGTACCGGTTGCTCAGCTCGTGCGGGTCGGCGTGCAGGTCGTACAGCTCGTTGACCGACTCCGGGTTGACGATCAGCTTGTAGCGGTCGTCGCGGATCATCCGCTGCGGGTAGGGGAAGTGGTGGCCGTGGAACTCGGCGAGCAGCTCGCCCGGCCATTCCGGGTGCTCGCCGCGGACGATCGGCGCCAGGCTGCGGCTGTCCACGGCCGGCTTCGTGTCGCACCCGGCCAGCTCCAGGATCGTCGCGGTGCAGTCGGTGAGCGTGACGAACTCGTCCCGGACCTGCGGCTGCTCGCCGGGAATGCGAACGATGCCGGGGATGCGGTAGATGTCCTCGTACATCGCGGGGCCCTTGTCGTGCAGCCGGTGCGCCCCGGTGAACTCGCCGTGGTCGGCGGTGAAGAACACCGTGGTCTCGCCGGTGAGCCCCAGCTCGTCCATCCGGTCGAGGATCCGGCCGATCTGCTGGTCGATCAGCGTGACATAACCCCAGTAGACCGCGATCAGCTTCCTGGTGACCTCGATGGGGATCGTGTCGAACGTCCAGTGCGCGCTGTAGTTGCGCTGCACCGGCGGCTTGCCCTCGAACGTCTCCGCGATCGACGGCGGCAGCTCCACCAGGCTCGGGTCGTACATGTCGAAGTACTCGTCCGGCAGCAGGTACGGCAGGTGCGGCCCGAAAAAGTGCGTGGCCAGGAAGAACGGCCGCCCGTCCGCGGCGTAGCGCTCCATGTGCTCGATCGCCCTGGTGGCCAGGTAGTGCTCGAACGTCGCCTCCACCGGCTGGTGCAGCCGCGCCGCCAGCAGGTTGCCCTGGTTGCCGTTGGGCGTGGTGCCCCGGATCAGGTCCGAGATCCGGTACGGCGGCAATCCCCGCTCCTCCAGGTACGCCAGGTAGTCGGGGTGGTCGACCGGGTTGTGCCAGCCGGGCAGGTCGGGCCCGTCGAAGCCGTAGGAGGCGGCGTTGCGGCTGGTGCCGCCGTGCCACTTGCCGATCAGCCCGAGCTGGTAGCCGCGCTCCTTCAGCGCTTCCGGGAAGGTGAACGCGTCCTCCCGCAGGTTTTCCAGGTAGCCGACGTTGCGCTCGTAGTTCGCCAGCAGCCGGTGCCGGAAGGGCGCCTGCCCGGTGAGCAGGCTCGCCCGCGCCGGCGTGCAGATGGCCGTCGGCGTGTAGAACCGATCGAACCGCGTGCCGGTCGCGGCGAGCCTGTCCAGGTTGGGCGTGGCCACATGCGGGTTGCCATAGCAGCCCAGGGTGTCGACGCGGTGCTGGTCGGTCATCAGGAACAGCAGGTTCACCTGACACCTACAGCGTGGAGGCCCCGCCCTTCGGAGCGGGAAGGAAACGCGAAAACGGCCCGAATCTTCTTACACATGGCAACCCTTTCTGAAAGATGATCTGTGTGAGGACGGCGTACAAGTGCCGGGCATACCCGGACCCCGAGCAGACGGACATCTTTGCCCGCACGTTCGGCTGCGTGCGCCTGGTGTGGAACAAGACCCTCGCCGAGCGGCACCCGCACGTACCACGCCGAAGGTCGGCCGACCTCCTGCAAGGAGACCGACGCCGCGCTGACCGAGTGGAAGCGAACCGAGGACCTGGCGTTCCTGCCGGAGGTATCGTCGGTGCCGCTGCAGCAGACGCTGCGCCACCAGAACGCCGCGTTCGCCAACTTCTTCGCCGGTCGGGCCAAATACCCGCGCTTTCCACCCGGGCATGGACGTGTCCGGGCTGCCGCACCCGGCACGACCGGGACGTCAACGCGGCGAAGAACATCCTTGCGGCTGGTCGAGCCGTAACCCGAGACAACTCGGGCGATGCCTGTGGAGCTGGTGCAAGACAGCAAGGGTCCTCCCTTCCGCAGTCGGCGATGAAGCAGGAAGCCCAACCCGTGAGGGCTGGAATCCCCCTCCCTTAGTCCTTAGGAGGGGGGAAGAAGTCAATTGGTGTAGGCCTCCGTGTAGAGGTCGCCGGTGTAGTAGGTCGCGGGGTCGGGGCGAGACTTCACCTGGCCGGTGCTGACGAAGAAGTCGCCCAGGCTGTTCAGCCACGTGGCGACCGTGCCGTCCTTGGTCTTGGCGACCAGATCGGCGGTACTCATGACCTGCACGTTCGCCGCGTCGGCCTTGACCTTGGCCACGTCGAGCTTGAGCAGCGCGGCCGCCTCGGTGATCGACTCCTCGGGATGCGCGGCCCGCCAGTCGTTGGCCTCCTGCAACACTTTGATCACCTTGCGGGTGAGCTCCCGGTCCACGCCGGTGCCGCCGACGAACGCGGTCGGGAACGAACTGTCCGGGAACTCCTTGGTGCTGGCCAGCTCCACCGTGCCCGGCACCTTCTGCTTGATCGTGTCGATCAGCGGATACCAGATCCCGGCGCCGTCGATCTGCCCGGCCGAGAACGCCGAGACGACCGTCGCCGGGTCCATGGGGATCTTCTGGATGTCCTTGGCGGTCATGCCCGCCTTCCGGAGCGCCAGGTTGAGCACCATGTCGCCGGACGTTCCCTCGGGAACGCCGACCTTCTTGCCCTTGAGGTCCTGCATGGTCTTGACGCCCGGCCGCCCGATGACGCGGTCGGCGTACGCGAGCGTGTTGATCGCGACGACCTTGGCCTTGCCGGTGGCGGGCAGCCACATGGCCCCCGGGCCGATGTAGCCGAAGTCGAGGTCGCCGGAGCCCAGCGCCTGGATCTGGAGCGGCCCGTTGGTGAAGACCTTGATGTCGGGGGCGAGGCCCTGCTTGTCCCACAGGCCCTGCTTGTCGGCGATGGCGAGCAGGCTCGCGCCGTTGTAGTCGCTGATGTAGCCGAACCTGACCGTGGAGCCGTCCTCGGTGCAGGCGGTCACGGACAGTGTCATCAGGCTCACCGCCGAGGCGGCCGTCAGGGCGCGGCGAAGAGAACGCATGGCGGATCAGTCCTTTCCGGGAGGTGACTGCGGGCCGGGGCCGCGGGTACGTGCGGGTCCCCGGCGGTGGGGTCAGGCCGCGGCCTGGGCCTGGTGGTAGACGGCGTGCCAGACCTCGTTGCGGATCCGTCCGAACTCGGGCGACAGCCGCATCTCCTCCGTTCTGGGGTACGGCAGCTCCACGTCGATGATCTGCTGGATGCGGCCCGGCCTGGCGGCCATGACGATGACCCTCCTGGCCAGGTAGACGGCCTCGTCCACGTCGTGGGTGATGAACATGACCGTGCGCTGCTCCTGGCTCCAGGTGTCCAGCAGCTGGTCCTGCAGCTGCACCCTGGTCAGCGCGTCGAGCGCGCCGAACGGCTCGTCCATGAGCAGCACCTGCGGGTTCACCGCGTACGCGCGGGCGATCGCGCAGCGCTGCTTCATGCCACCGGACAGCGTCTTGGGCAGCGCGTCGGCGAAGTCGGACAACCCGACCAGCTCGATCGCCCGCTCGGCCCGCCGCCGTCGCTCGTCGGCCGGGAGGTCGGTCAGCTTCAGCCCGAACTCGACGTTCTTGCGCACCGTCAACCACGGGAACAGCGCGTACTGCTGGAAGATCACCCCCCGGTCGGGCCCGGGGCCGGCGACCGGCACGCCGTCCACGAGCACCTCGCCCGAGGTCGGCTCGACAAGCCCGGCGGCCATGCTCATCAGCGTGCTCTTGCCGCAGCCCGACGGGCCCACGACCGTGACGAACTCGCGGTCGGCGATGTCCAGCGACACCCGGTCGAGCGCGGTGAACGTGCCGTCCTTGATCGGGTAGGTCTTGACCACGTCGGTGAAGGAGATCTTGGTGTTCATCTGCGCTCCTGCCAGTCGGTGAGGCGCCGCTCGGCCAGCAGCAGCAGCCGGTCCATCAGCAGGCCCAGCAGGCCGATCGCGATCAGGCCCACGAAGATCGTGGACAGGTCGTAGTAGAGCTGGGCCTGCTGCATGCGGAACCCGAGGCCCTCCTGGGCCGCGATCAGCTCGGCGGCGACCAGCGTGCCCCAGGCCGAGCCGAGACCGACCCGCATGCCGACCAGGATGAACGGCGTGGAGGCCGGCACCACGACCTTGAGGAAGATGGTCCGGTCGGAGGCGCCGAGCACGCGGGCCGCGCTGATCAGCGTCCTGTCCACGTCCACCACGCCCTGGAAAGTCGCCACGACGCTGGACAGGAACGACGCCAGGAAGATCACGAAGATCTTCGGCACCTCGCCGATGCCCATGAGCACGATCGCCAGCGGAATGATCGCCAGCGGCGGGATGGTGCGGAAGAACTGCACGTACGGCTCCAGCAGGCCGCGCGCGGTGGCGTACCAGCCCATGAGGAAGCCGATCGGGACGGCCAGCAGGGTGCCGAGCAGGAAGCCCAGCAGCACCCTGCGCAGGCTGGCCAGCGCGTCGTCCAGCAGCGTGCCGTCGGCGATCAGCTCGCCCGCCTTGGCCGCCACCTGCAGGGGGTTGGGCAGGCCCTGCACGCCGATCGTCGCCAGCAGCGTCCAGACGAGCAGGCCGATGACGACCGCGATCAGGTTGAGTGCGATGGCGCGCCGCGGGCGTCTGGGGCCGCGCCGTGCGGCCGGGGCCGCCGGCGACTTGCCCAGCGCGGTGAGCTGGGTCATGAGTTCTCCTTCGCCGGTCTCGTGTCGTGAGGGGTCATCTGGGGTCCTCCGCGAGATCCGGGCCGGCCGGATAGCGAGAGAGCAGCGGAGACTCGTGCAATACCAGGGCGATGCCGCCGAGGGCGCCGGCGACCTCGCCGAGGGTGGCGCGACGCAGGCTCACCCGGTGCCGGGAGACCGGCATGACGTGGGCGCGCAGCGCCCGCTCGATCGGGTCCATCAGCGCGGTCCCGGTCTCCGCCAGCTCGCCGCCGACCACGATCACGCTGGGACCGATCGCGTTGCACAGGGCGGCGAGCACACCGCCGATGCCGGCGCCCACGCCGTCCAGCACGGCCAGCGCCGCCGCGTCGCCCGCCCGGGCCGCCTTGACCAGCTCGGGCACGTCGCCGGCGAGCCCGCCGGCGGCGCGGTAGGCCTCGAGGACGGCCCTGATCGAGGCGATGGTCTCCAGGCAGCCGGTGCCGCCGCAGTCGCAGCGGGCGCCGTCCTGGTCGACGGTGATGTGGCCGAACTCGCCGGACAGGCCGTACGCGCCGCGGTGCAGCGACCCGCCGACGACCAACCCACCGCCGACGCCGTGGGACAGGCGCAGGTACAGCACGTCCCGTACGCCGGCCGCGGCGCCCCAGATCGCCTCGCCCAGCGCGGCGAGCCTGGTGTTGTTGTCCAGCAGCACCGGCACGCCGAACCGCTCGCGCAGCAGCACCTGCGCCGGATGCGGCCCATCCGGCGCGCTGGGGCGCGCGGCCTCGGCGCCGTCTTCTCCGGCGCCGTCTCCCTCGGGGCCGCCGCCCGGGCCGCTTTCCTCGGGGCTGCCGACCGGGCCGACCACGCCGACGCCGATCGCGCTGAGCGCTCCCAGGCTGAGGGTGCTGAGGGTGCCGCCGGTGAGCGAGCCGACGAGCCGGCCGGCCAGCTCGACCCGCTGCTCCCACGGCAGGTCGGCGTCGTGCGGCTCGCTGGCCGAGCCGACGATCTCGTGCGCCAGGTTGATGGCGGCCACGTGCAACCCGCGCCGGGCGAAGTCGATGCCGATCGCCTGGCCGGCGTCCGGGTTGAGGGTCAGGGTCTCGGCGGGCCTGCCGCGTCCGCGCGGCGTCTCCCGCTCGCTCGCGGTGACGACCGCGCCGCCGGCCACGAGCTCGGCGAGGATGTCGTACAGGGTGGTGCGGGACAGCCCGCAGCGCCTGCCGAGTTCGGCGCGGCTGAGCGGGCCGTGCTTACGCAGCAGCCCGAGCACGAGCTCCTCGTGCCCGCGCCGGAGCTGTGACAGGGGGCCACGGGGTTGTGACATACGGCAGAGTCTGCCTAGTCATCGTCTTTTTCGTCAATAACCCGGAAAAAACCGTTCTGCCGCGGGGCCCGTCGCGCTGACCTGCGAAAGCGCGGACACGACCAGCCCCTAGGGCACTCTATAACGTTCACGTAACGGCCTTGGCGCCGCGTGAACGCAAGGGGCGGCGACCGCCGGGGGAGGCTCCCGGTGGCCGCCGCCAGGCGTGGCGTGCCGGCGTTACGAATCGCTCAGCCACACCTCCGCGAGCCGCTTGCCCTGGTAGATCGGGCTGTCGTACAGATCCCGCACCCGCTCGCTGTAGATCGAGTAGTCGAACTTCTGGATCGGGTAGTAGACCTGACGGATCACCGTCTCCATCCGGGTCTGCATCTGCTTGTAGATCTCGTTGCGCTTCTGGTCGTCGAGCTCGGTGCGCGACCGGTCCAGGAGCTTGTACAGCTCCTTGTCGTCGATCTGCGTGTAGTTCTCCAGCGAGTCGGGCTCGAAGTCCCGCCACACCTGGTCGGGCAGGTGCACGCCGCGCAGTGCCTTGGCCACCGCGAAGTCGTGGTTGCGGCGCCTGTCGATGCCCGTGCTCGGGTCGACCATCTCCAGTTCCATCTTGATGCCGACCTTGGCGAGGTCGTCCTGCATCCACTGCGCCTCGCGGACGTCCTCGTCGTCCACGCGCTGCACCATGAGCTTGGTGCTGAACCCGTTGGGCAGCCCGGCCTGCGCCAGCAGCTTCTTGGCGTTCTCAGGACTGTACGGCCTCAGCTTCAGCACCTCGTCCTTGGCCAGCGCGGCGGTGGAGATGTCCGGCCGGACCAGCGAGGTCAGGTTGTAACGGCCCCGGATGTTCTGGCCCATGCCGTCCCAGTCGATGGCCTCCATGAAGGCCTGCCGGACCTTCGGGTCGTCGAACGGCTCCTTCTCGGGATTGATGAAGATGCTGACCGGGGCGCCGGGGGTCTCGTTGACGGTGAAGCCCTTGCCGTCGAGGCTCTTGGCCACGTTCACGTCGCTGGTGGTGCCGACGTCGAGGCGTCCGCTGCGCAGCGCCGCGGTGACGGCGGCGATGTCACTCATGATCGGGCGCCGGATCTCGTCCAGGTACGGTTTGCCCTTGATGTAGTAGTCCGGGTTCTTCTTGAACACCCACTCGACGTTCGGGGTGTGCTTGTCCAGCATGAACGGGCCGGTGCCGATTGCCTGCTTCTGCATGTCGAACTTGCCCTCGAGACCCTCCCTGGGCAAGATCATGTTGAAGTGGTAGGCGAGATAGTCCAGCAGCGGGCTGTAGGCGTGCTTCAGCTTGAACACGACGGTGTGGTCGTCCGGCGCCTCGATGGTCTTGACCGGTTCGATCATCCACTTGTGGACCTCGGTCGTCTTCTGCAGCGCCTCGAAGGTGGCCACCACGTCGTCGGAGGTGAACGGGCGCCCGTTCACCGGGGGGATGTTGTGCCAGCGCACGTCCTTGCGGAGCTTGAAGGTGTAGGTCGTGCCGTCCTTGGAGATCTTCCACGACTCGGCCAGGTCGGGCATGATCTCCAGCGACTTGACGTCCGGCCCGGTCTTGAAGTCCACCAGCTTCTCGTAGACGGTGCCCGAGATGAGGCCCATCGTGGACGGGTCGCTGGTGGTCATCGGGTTGAGTCCCTCATCGATCTCCGTGGGGAGCTGGAGCACCAGAGAGCCGCCCGGCTTGGGGTCACCGGCCGGGGCCGCGTTGCCACCCTCGTCGCCGTCGATGCCGCCACCGCCGCCGCAGGCCGAGAGGAGCAAGGCCGCGGTGAGTGCTGCCGCGCCCAGGCGCGTACGACGTATCACGCCGGCCTCCGGAGAGAACGGGCGGTCACCGCGCGAGCCGATCCGGTGCCTATGGGGAGGTCCGCCTCGCCTGCCAAGGCGCACCGTCCTTTCCCTGCTTGTTTCATGGTCCTGCCTCCACTTGATCAGCGCGCCTCAGCGCGGTGGCTCCGAGGGACGGGGGGTTCCACCGGTCGTCACGTCGGTGGAAAGGTTCTGCTCGGTGGCACGGGCCAGGCTCGGGGCCAACCGGGACAGCATGCGGCGCCCCCACCAGAGTCCGGTGACCCGGTCGGCGGCCGACCGGTGCAGGCGGGGGTCGAGATGGTCGCGCAGGGCGTCGCCGAGCAGGTTGAAGCTGAACACGGCGATCGACAGGGCGACGGAGGGCACGATGATCAGCCACGGGGCGCGTTCCACGTAGCGCACCCCTTCGGAGAGCATCAGCCCCCAGGACGGGGTGGGAGGCGGCGCGCCGATGCCGAGGAAGCTCAGCGCCGACTCCGCGATGATCACGCCGGCGAAGATGAGGCTGCCCAGGGTCAGCACCGAGGCCAGCATGTTGGGCAGCACGTGCAGGGCCAGGATGCGCGGCGCGTGCGCCCCGGTCGCCCTGGCGGCCTCGACGTACGGTTCCTGGCGGACCCGCAGCGTCTCGGCGCGGGCGATGCGGTTGAACGACGGGGTGATCACCACGGTCAGCGCGATGATCGTGTTACACACCGACGGGCCCAGGATCACCGCGATGAACAGCAGCAGGACGATTCCGGGGACGGCCTGCACCGCGTCCATCACCCGCTGCACGACCAGATCCAGCCCTCGGCCGAAATAGCCCGAGATCACGCCGATCATGGTGCCGAGCACCAGGCTGACGCCGGTGGTCGTGACGCCGACGATCAGCGACGTCCGGGCGCCGTGAATCGTCCGGCTCAGCACGTCCCTGCCCAGGTCGTCGGTGCCGAACAGGTATTTCCCCGAGGGCGGGTCCAGGATGTCCCTGCGGAACTGCTCCAGCGGATCGTACGGAGCGATCCACGGTGCGAGCAGTGCCACCAGCACGAAGGCGCAGATCAGCAGTAACGCGGCGGCGCCCAGCGGCTGGGAGCGCATGAAGACGCGCAGCGCCTTAAGCGCGCGCCGGAGCGCGGCCCCGCGGGGCGGCCGGGGCGCCGGGGGGACCGGCCGCGTCTCGGTCAACGTCTGCTTCTCGGTCACGACAGTGCCTTCCCGGTCCGGATCCGCGGATCGACCAGCGCGTACAGCAGGTCGATCAGGATGATCGTGATGACGAACAGGCCCGCGTAGAAGATCGTGCAGGCCACCACCACCGGATAGTCACGGTCGAGCACCGCCTGGTAGATGAGCTGTCCGGTGCCGGGGAGCCCGAACATCCGCTCGATGATCACTGTTCCGCCGAGCACGGTGGCCAGCTCCAGGCCGAGCAGGGTGAGCACCGCGATCGTCGAGTTCCGCAGCGAGTGTTTGAGCACCACGGTGCGCTCCCGCACGCCCTTGGCGCGCACCGTGCGGATGTAGTCCGACCCCAGCGACTCCAGCATCGACGAGCGGGTCAGCCGGGCCACCGCGGCCATCCCGCCGGTGCCCAGCGCGAACACCGGGATCGCCATCTGCTGGGCCCAGCTGACGAAGTCCTCGGTCGGCTCGGCGTACACCAGCGGTGGAGACCAGGCGAACCAGAGCGCGAACGCGGTCAGCAGCAGCAGGGCGATCACGAAGTTCGGGACCGACAGGAACGCCACCGCGAACACCCGCAGCGCGCTGTCCGTGACCGAGCCGCGGGTGATCGCGGCGATGATGCCGACCGTGAGGCCGAGCGCCGTGCCGACCAGCATCGCCAGCAGGCCGAGCTGCACGGTCACCGGGACCCGAGCCAGGAACAGGTCGATGACCGGCTCCTTGTTGTAGAACGAGGCGCCCAGGTCCCCCTGTACGGCGCCGGCGAGCCACTCCCACAACTGCACCCACACCGGGTCGTCCAGGCCGAACTCGGCGCGCAGCACGTCGGCCGCCTCCTTGCTCACGCCGGTGTCCTGCAACTGCAGGCTGACCGCGTCGCCGGGCACCAGCCGCATGATCACGAACACGAAGATCGTGACCAGGCCCATGACCACCACGCCGTACCCCAGCCTGCGCAGCGTGTAGCCGATCATCGTGCGCTCGCCTCCTGCCCGGCGTGGAACAGGTGACAGGCCACGGCCCGGCTGTCCGCCACGCTGTGCAGGACGGGCGCCTCCTCCCGGCATCGCTCCATCGCCTTCGGGCAACGCGGATGGAACCGGCACCCCGGCGGGGGACTGCTCGGGCTGGCGGGCTCGCCGCGCGGCACCGAGCGGCGCGCCCGGCCGTCGGCCCGGTCCGGCGCGAACTCGGGTACGGCGGAGACCAGCATCTCGGTGTACGGGTGGCGGGGATCGGCGAACAACGTGTCACCGTCGCCGCGCTCCACGATCTCCCCCAGGTACATGACGCAGACCTCGTCGGCCATGTACCGCACGACGTTGAGATCGTGCGCGATGAACAGGTAGGACAGCCCGAGCTCGGACTGCAGCCGCTTGAGCAGGTTCAGCACCTGGGCCTGCACCGAGACGTCGAGCGCCGAGACGGCCTCGTCGCAGACGATCAGGTCGGGGTCGGTGGCCAGCGCCCTGGCGATGCCGATGCGCTGCGCCTGCCCGCCGGAGAACTGGTGGGAGAACCTGTACAGGTCGCCCGAGCGCAGCCCGACCCGCTCCAGCAACTCCACCACCCGGTCCACCCGTGCGGAGCCCTTGGCGATGCGATGCACGGCGAGCGGCTCGCCGACCGCGTCGAGCACCCGCATGCGGGGGTTCAGCGAGCCGAGCGGGTCCTGGAAGACGATCTGCATCCGCCGCCGGAGCGCCTGCATCTGGCCCCGCGAGGCCCGCAGCAGGTCGACGCCGTCGAAGGTCACCTGGCCCGAGGTGGGGTCGAGCAGCCGCAGGGCCAGCCGGGCGACCGTCGACTTGCCCGAACCGGACTCTCCCACCAGCCCCACCGTGCGGCCGCGCGGGATCCGCAGCGAGACGCCGTTGACCGCCTGCACCACGCTGCGCCGCGACCGGAACCGCTTGACCAGGTCACGCGCCTCGAACAGCGGCGCCTCCGACGTCATCGTGTCAGGCGACATCGACGTCATCACCTCAGGCGACATGGCGCACCTCGCCGGTGGCCGGCGCGGGGGATGCCCGCAGCGCGTCCTCGTGCAGCCAGCACCGGCTGGCCCGGCCCGGCTGCAGCTCGTACAGCGGCGGTTCCGCCTCCGAGCAGCGATCCAGCGCCGACGGGCAGCGCGGGTGGAACCGGCAGCCTGAGGGCGCCTCCGCCGGAGTCGGCACGCTTCCCGCGATGGCCGGCATGGGCTGGTCGCGCGGGGTGGACGGGGTCGGGATCGAGTCGATCAGGGCCCGCGTGTACGGATTGCGCGGCGAGCGCAGCACCTCCGCCACCGGGCCCTGCTCCACCACCCGCCCGGCGTACATCACCACGACGCGGTCGGCCATCTCCGCCACCACCGCCATGTCGTGGGTGATGAGCAGCAGCGCCGTGCCGTGCTCGCGCTGCATCGTGCGCAGCAGCTCCAGGATCTGCGCCTCGACGGTCACGTCCAGCGCCGTGGTGGGCTCGTCGGCGATGAGCAGCGCCGGCTCGCCCGTCAGGGCGATCGCCACCATGACCCGCTGCTGCTGGCCGCCGGACAACTCGTGCGGATAGGCACGTACGCGCCTGTCCGGATCCGGCAGCCCGACCTCCCGCAGCAACTCCACGGCGCGCACCCTGGCGGCCCTGCGCGTCATGGGCCGGTGCGCGCGCAACGCCTCGATCAGCTGGTCACCGATCGTGAACAGCGGGTCCAGCGAGCTCATCGGGTTCTGGAAGATCATGGCGAGCTCGGAGCCGCGCAGTTGCCGCAGCCGCTCCGGTGCGGCTCCTACGAGCTCCTCGTCCCGCAGCAGCACCGAGCCTGCCGAGATGTTGCCCGAGCCGAGCAGTCCCAGCAGCGCGAGCGACGACACGCTCTTGCCGGAACCCGACTCACCGACCACCGCGACCGTCTCACCGGCCGAGACCGTGAACGACACACCGGCGACGGCGTTCACCGGTCCGGCAGGGGTGGGGAAACGGACATATAGATCATTCACTTCGAGCAGCGGTGGGGACGGCACCGTCGTCGCTCCTTCGTCATCGGGGAGGTTGCTAGGGAGGGCGGCCCGCGTGGTCAGAAAGGATCCGGCGGCGCGCGGCGGATCGCCGCGACCTCATCGGGTGTGACTCTTGTCACGCCACTATGCGCTGGTCGAAATCGGCCCGCCACAACCCTTTCGCCCTGCGAAAAGATTTCACCGCGCCCGTGACACGGTTGTTGTGACCAGCGCGGATCGCCGCGGCCCCGGGCTCATCGGGGCGGATCGATGCCCAGGAAGCGGTAGGCGTTGTGCCAGGTGATGTCGGCCAGGACGGCCTCGGGCAGGTCGAGGGAGCGCAGCGTACGGCCGGCCGGGTCCTCGCGCTCCATGGCCGGATAGTCGGAGCCGACGAGCAGGCGGTCGTGGCCGAGCAGGTCGATGAGATAGCGCAGGGCGCGCCGGTCGAAGACCATCGAGTCGTAGTAGAAGCGGCGGGCGTGGTCGAGCGGCGACGGGCCCTCGGTGTGCGCGATCGCCCGTTCGGGGATCGGCGGCTCCTCGTTCCAGGTGCCGCCCCAGAAGTACTGCGCGCGGGGGACCATGAGCGGGAAGCCGCCCGCGGCGTGGCTGAAGGAGACGCGCAGGTCCGGGCAGGCCGCGGCGGTGCCGCCGGTGATCAGCGACGCGGCGGCCAGCGTGCCCTCCAGGCCCACGACGTACGTGCCCATGGCCGAGCGGGGCAGCCGGTCGGTCGGGGCGGGCATGGCGTGCACGAAGATCGGCAGGTCGAGCCGTTCTGCCTCGGCGAAGAACGGCAGGAAACGTTCGTCGCCGATGGAGGCGCCCAGGATGTTGGAGGCGATCTCCACGCCGAGCAGGCCCGCCTCGCGTACCGCCTTGAGCTCGGTGGCGGCGGCGTCCTGGTCCTGCATCGGCACGATGCCGAAGCCGAGGAGCCGCCCGGGGCCGGCGGCGCACAGCGTGGCGGTGTACTCGTTGACGTGCCGGGCCAGCGACAGCCCGTCGGCGGGCGGCAGGTCGTAGCGGAGCAGCGGCGGCATGGGCGTGAGCACCTCGGCGGTCACGCCGGAGGTGTCCATCGCCTCGATCCGGCGTTCGGCGTCGAAGAACACCTCACGGGCGCGGAACCGGGTGGCGCCGAACACGAGCAGGCGCGCGGTGTCGCCGTCGATCGGCTCCATGCGCGGGAAACAGCCGGGGGCGTCGGGCGGGTAGTCGCGGGGGAGCAGGTGGGCGTGGGCGTCGACAAGCATGGCGAACCTCAAAGTCGGGGCGGCCTCAGGAGCCTGGGCGTGCCGGTGGGTGTGTGGCGGGTCTGGAGCCGGGCCGGTGGGTGTGCGGCGGTCAGGAGCCGGGCCGGGCCGGGACGTGCGCGGCGGGGTCAGGAATGGGGGTGGACCGAGACGTGTACGGCGGTCTCGCCCGGCACGTCGCCGCCGAGGGTCTCGATCGCGAGGACGGTGTCGTCCAGCCCGAAGGAGTGGGTGTGCATCTTCTCCAGGGGGTGGCGGCGCGACTCGATGATGCCGATCGCCTCGCGGTAGGCGCGGTTGTCCACGCCGAACGCGCCGACCACGGTCAGCGCCCGGTTGATGATCAGGTCGGTGCGCAGCGGGATCTCGCGGCGGCCCTTGAGCCCGGCCAGCACCACCCGGCCGCCGTGCCGCGCCGACAGCAGCGCGTCCGTGACCGGCCCCGCGGCCATCGGGGTGAGCTCCAGCACGACGTCCGCCATCTCGCCGCCGGTGATCTCGCGGACCCGCTCCACGGTGTCCTCGGCCCGCTCGCCGTCGACGACGATCGTGTGGTCGGCGCCGAACTCCCGGGCCAGGGCCAGCTTGTGGGCGTCCGCCTCCAGGCCGGTGACGATGATGGTGCCGGCGCCGGCCGACCGCGCTGCGATGACCGCGGAAAGGCCGCGCTGCCCGGCGCCGAGCACCAGCAGGGTGTCGCCCAGCCCCACGCCGCCCAGGTGGCAGGCCCAGCGCACGCCCGCGCCCAGCGGGTTGAACATCGCGGCCACCTCGGCAGGAAGGGTCGGGTCGATGGGGTGCAGGATCGTGTGGGGAGACAGGTACATGTACTCGGCGAACCCGCCCCACAACGACGGCGCCACGTCGAGCGACGCGACTCCGTGGCCCGGCCTGCGGTTGGGGCACGACTGGTAGCGCCCGGTCAGGCACCTGCGGCAGGAGCGGCACGGGATGATGATCTCGACGGCCACCCGGTCGCCGGGCTTGACGCCCCAGCGCTCGGCGGCCAGTTCGCCGACCTCCTCGACGATGCCCATCGGCTCGTGCCCGGGCACGAACGGCTTCGGATTGTCCTGGTCCATCGACCCGAGATGTCCCCTGTAGATCTCGACGTCGCTGCCGCAGATGCCGTTGGCCTCCACGCGTAGCAGGCCGTCGTCCGGGCCGATCTTCGGACGGGGGAACTCACGCACCTCGATCTTGTTCGGGGCGACCTGCACTGCCGCGCGTACCGTGTCTGCCATCGAAAGGGGCCTCTCTCCTGGTGGGTTTCGCTGTCAGGATGTCGGCGACGGCAGGGGAACGCGACGAGGATTTCACGTCACGGAAGCCAATCATGCCCGCTGTTCACGGCCGCGCATTTGCTTTCCGCGACGCGAAAGTCAGGTGGCCTGTCAGCCGGCCCGCTGGGCATAGTGAAGCACCGCTGACCATCTCTCAGAGGCATCGCCTCGACTACGACTCCTGCGCCGCGGCCGCTTCGCCACGGCTTCGTGGCGGGGGCCACCCGTGAGTGCCTCCGCCGCCAGATCCGAGCACCGGCACTCCCACTCCCCGGAAGGACAATCAGTGATCAAACCCGGCTTCGTCGCGGCAGAGGACCGAGAGACCGTCACCGCGATGCTCCGCGCGCAGCTCGCCGGGCTGCCCGCGCGCTCTCCGTTCTACGCCGACCTGTTCGCCGGGCACGGGGTCGATCCGTCGGCGCTGGTCTCCCTCGACGATCTGCGCAAGCTGCCCTTCACGGACAAGCAACTCCTGCGCGACTCCCAGGCGGACTCGCCCCCGCTCGGCCGGCACGCGGGCGTGGACATGGTCGACGTGATCCGCGTCCACGCCTCCACCGGTACCACCGGCAAGCCGAGCTGGGTGGGGGTGACCCGGCGTGACGCCGAGGCGTGGACCGAGATGGTGGCGCGGGCGTTCATGACCATGGGCGCGCGGCGCGAGGACGTCGTGCTGCACGGCTCGGGGCTGACGTTGTTCGTGGGCGGGCTGCCGATCAGGGACGCGCTGGAGCACATCGGCTGCACGATGGTCCCGATCGGCACCGGGGCGTCGGACAAGGCGGTGCAGGCGCTGGAGTCCCTGGGCGTCACCGCGCTGCACGCCACCCCCTCCTACGTGCGCTACCTGGCCGAGTACGTGCGCAAGCTGGGACGCGACCCCAAGGAGTTCGGCATCACCAAGATCTTCGTGGGGGGCGAGCCCGGGGGCGGCGAGCCCGCGTTCCAGCAGCGCATGGAGCGGGAGTGGGGCGCGCGGGTCACCGAGGGTTTGGGCAACGCGGACATGGCGCCGGTGTTGTTCGGCGAGCCTCCGGGCGCCGGCGGCATGCGGTTCACCGGCGGCCGGCACGTGGTGGTGGAGCTCATCGACCCGGACACCGGCGAGCCGATCGACCCCGAGCCGGGCGCCACGGGCGAGCTCGTCTACACCTCGGTGGACCGCGAGTGCTGCCCGCTCGTCCGGTTCCGCACCCGGGACCGGGTGCTGGTGGCCGGGCTCGCCGACGACGGCGCGCCGCTCATCCGGTGCGTGGGCCGTACCGACGACATGCTGATCGTGCTGGGGGTGAACGTGTTCCCCACGGCGATCCGCGATCTGGCGCAGACCCTGCATCCCCGGACGAACGGCGTGGTGCAGGTCGTCCTGCCCGGCCCCGGACCGCGGGTGGAGCCGCCGCTTCGGGTCGACGTCGAGCTCGGCGAGGATCCGGGTGATCAGGAGCGACTGCGGCAGGAGATCGAGGAGCTGATCCGGTCCCGGCTGACGGTGCGGGCCACGGTCGTCCTCGTCCCGCCCGGCTCGCTGGAGCGCACCGAGATGAAGTCCCGCCTGACCCGGGTCTCCGGCTGACGGCCCACCCCTCCGGCAGTCGCGGGCGCACGGCCAGGCCATCCCCGCCGGGCCGGTCAGGCACACCAGGATAGGAGCAGCAATGTCAGACGACCCGATGATCGACCCCTTCGCCGACGCGGGATCCCAGTGGATGACCGGGCGCACCGCGCTCGTCACCGGGGGCGGCCAGAACACCTCCTACCCGGGTGTCGGGTACGCCATCTGCCGGGTGCTGGCCAGGCACGGCGCCCGCATCGCGGTGCTCGACAGGAACGAGGAGGCCGCCGAGCGCACGGTGAAGCTGATCGCGGAGGAGGGCGGTGAGGCGATCTCCGTGGTCGCCGACGTGACCGACGACCGGGCCTGCGCCGGGGCCGTGGCGGAGGTGGTCGGCCACCTGGGCGAGCTCGACACGGTGGTCAACAACGTCGCGGCCGGCGACCGGAGCGGGCTGTTCGACACCACCCCCGAGCACTACGACCGGCTGATGGACATCAACCTCAAGTCCGCGTGGTCGATCACCCGGCACGCCGTCCCGGTGCTGCCGCGCGGCAGCTCGATCGTGAACATCTCGTCCGTCGGGGTGCGCAGGCGCGGGCCCGGCCTGATCTACTGCGTGGCCAAGGCCGGCCTGGAGAACATGACCGAGGGGGCGGCGACCACGCTCGGGCCGCAGGGCATCCGCGTCAACTGCATCGCGGTCGGCGCGATCTACGGGGCCTTCGCCGCGAAGGGCCCCATGACCCAGGAGATGCGCGAGCAGCGCCGCGAGGGGACCTCGCTGAAGACCGAGGGCACCTCCTGGGACATCGCGCACGCCGCGCTGTTCCTGCTGAGCGACCGGGCCCGGTGGATCTCCGGGCACATCCTGCCGGTCGAGGGCGGTCCCCCGCACCGCTACTCGGTCGAGCCGATCACCTCCGTCCCGATGGGGGAGTGACCGGCCGCGCACGGGAACGGCCCGCATCAGGGGAGCGGGCCGTTCCCGGCGCGTTCGTGTGTCCTGTGGGCGCGGGCTCTCAGCGTCCCGCGGAGTTGGAGTACTTGACCTCGCGCACCTGCCAGTGCGCGGTCTGGCGCGGCCCCCCGGCGTCGGTGACGGCCGAGGGCGCTCCGAGGGCGCGGGAGATGCTGCGGGAGGTCGCGGCGAGCACGGGCACCAGGGAGTGGGGGGACGGCGAGCCGAGTGGCACGGTGATGCCGACCGCGGCCACGACGCGGTCGCGGGGGCCCCGGATGGGCACCGCGACGGCCATCGCGTCGTAGGTGAGCTGGCTCTGCACGATGGCGACGCCCGACTTGCGGACCTCGGCCAGGAAGTGCCGCAGCGCGTCGGGGTCGGTGAGCGTGCGGTCGGTGTAGCGGCGCAGCTTGGAGGCGAGCACCTCCTCCTGGAACTCCTGGGAGGCGTGGGCGAGCAGCACCAGCCCGGTGCCCGTCGCGTGCATGGGCCAGCGCCCGCCCAGCCTGCTCGGCACCGGGACGGTGTCGCGGGCGCGCAGCGACTCGACGTAGATGACGTCGTGTCCTTCCGGCACGCCGAGGTGGATGTTGCCACGGGTGGCGTGCTGCAGGTCGTGCAGGTACGGCAGCGCGATCTCGCGCAGCTGGCCGCCCTGCGGCGCCAGGGTGCCGAGCTCCAGGATGCGCAGGCCGATGCTGTACTTTCCGTCGCTGTGCCGGGACAGCGCGCCCCAGCGGCGTAGTTCGTTGAGCAGTCGATGGGTCGTGCTGAGCGTGAGGCCGGTTCTGCGGCTGATGTCGCTGAGTGACAGCGCCAGGTTTTCGGTGTCGAAGACGCCGAGGATGGAGAGCACGCGCTGGGCCGATGTCAGGCGATGGGGTTCGAGAGACTTGTCTGCCAGGACAGTCACCAATTCACCTGCCTGTCCGTGTTTCTTGGCCTAGGTTACGGGGCGTTAACCAGGCTACATAAACGGACAGCCTTTCGATAGTAGCCCAAAATGGTCGAAAATCCCTTCCGCTGGACGGAAAGAGGGCTTCCCTTGCGGAGGGTCATCAGGGCATACGGACGAAATGCGACTAGCCCTTCCGCGTCACGAAAGTCGAGATTTCTTCTGGAATGACACGGTCTACATTGCTCTGAGCAGGGTCGTAGTCGCACCCGGTCACTCCGCCGGACGTATCCGCGGCCCCGATCACGAGTGAGGCGAAGATGCGCGACGAAACACGCCTGGAGCAGATCCGGTCCACCCTGGCCGTCGACGGCTACCAGTTGAGCGTCGAGGAGGCCGGCTCCGCCTTCGACGTGCGGATCACCGCCGGAGCCGGCAGCTGCCCCGACTGCCTGGTCCCCAAGAACATGATGGTGAGCATGCTGGCGCCGATCCTCGGCGTGGGGCCCGACGGCATCCGGCTGTCCTACCCCAGCGACGTCGCTCCGGCGAACCGCACATGAGGGGCCACGAGCCGAGCGGGTGGCGAGACCCAGAGCTGATGAGAAGAGGTGTTTGAGGGATGTTCGACCGAATCCTGGACCCGACCGGCCTGTCCGTACGACCCACGAACGTGGCGGTGGCCGCCAGACGGGTGCCCAGCCTGGCCGGCGCCCGCGTCGGATTGTTGAACAATACCAAGCGGAACGCCGCGCAACTGCTGACCGAGCTCGGCGACCTGCTCCGTGACCGGTACGGCGCGGTGGTGACGATCCAGCGCACCAAGCCGCATGTCGCCTTCCCGGTGGACGAGCCGATGCTCAAGGAGATCGCCGCGGTCAGCGACGTGGTGATCACCGGCGTGGGCGACTGCGGTTCGTGCAGCGCGTCGGCCGCGGCCGACGGCATCGCGTTCGAGCGGGCGGGCATCCCCGCCGCGGTGATCGTCAGCGACGCCTTCGAGGTGACGGCGCGGGCGATGGCCGGCGTGCACGGCGACGAGAGCTTCGAGCTCCTGCTGACGCCGCATCCGGTGGCCGTGCTGAACGCGGAGCAGGTCGCCGAGCGCGCCACGGAACTGGTCGCCGACGTCGCGAACCGGGTCTGCGAGTTGGCCCGATGACCGGCGGCACCCTCGACGGGCAGGTCACCGACGCCCTGGACGGCGCGCACCAGTCCATCGAGTACATGTACGACCAGGGCTGGAGCGACGGCCTGCCCGTCGTGCCGGCGACGCGCGAGCTGGTCGACGAGTTCCTCGCCACCACGTCCCGGCCCGCCGACGAGGTCGTCGGCCGGCTCGACCACCTCAAGCGGGAGGTCTCGGTCGAGCTGGCCGCCATCAACGCGGTCATGGCGGGCTGCCGGCCCGAATACTTCCCGGTGGTGCTGGCCGCCTGGGACGCGCTGATGGCCGAACGCTCCACCGTGGGCGGCGGCTGGCAGAGCACCAGCGGTCCCGCCCCGCTGATCGTGGTCAACGGCCCGGTACGCCGGCGTCTGGGCTTCAACGCCACCGGCGGCGTGTTCGGCCCCGGCTTCCGTGCCAACGCCACCGTGGCCAGGTCGATCGGGCTGATCGTCCGCAACGCGCTCGGCGTGGTGCCGCACGTGCTGGAGCAGGCGACCCAGGGCATCCCGGGGCGGTGGGCGATGTGCATCGCCGAGAACGAGGAGGAGAGCCCGTGGGAGCCGCTCTCGGTGGACGGCGGGGTGGCCGCCGGCGTCGACGCCGTCTCCACGACCCTGCTCAGGACCAGCGAGTTCGTCGACAACCGGCACACCGACGACCCCGAGGCGCTGCTCGGCGACTTCGCCGACACGATCTCGCGAATCGGTAGCTGGATCTTCCGTCACGCCAGCGCGGGCGTGGTGTTCTGCCCCGAGCACGCGCAGATGCTGGCCGCTGCCGGAATGAGCAAGGCCGACGTGCGCGACTGGCTGATCGAGCGGTGCGGGCGGTCCGAGGCCGACCTGGCCAGGGCCGGCAAGAACCACGTGCACGGGAACGTCCGGCGCCAGAGCGACGACGGCGATCCCGGTGCGTTCCACCGGTACTTCGCCGACGGAGCGCCCAAGAACCTGCCGATCGTCGTGGCGGGGGCCCGCAACGCCGGGATCTCCATGGTGGTCCGGGTGTTCTCCAACTGGTCCGGCATCTCGGCCAGGGTCGAGCCGCCACGCGACGGCGCATCGGCCCCGGCCACGTGAAGCACGTCCCGGACGGGTGAAGAGCGCGGTTCCGGCCTTGTGGAGAGCGTGGCCCGGGTGCGTGACGAAGGGGTGCGAGCCCGGCTGAGGGTCTCCGTTCCGGGGCCGTGCGACAGGGAGAAGCTCATGCCAGATGATCCGCTGGCCGATCCGTTCGCCGGCGCCGGTGCTCGGAGGATGGCCGGCCGCGCCGCCCTGGTCACCGGGGCGGGGCAGAACGGCGCGCTGCCCGGCGTCGGCTACGCCATCGCCCGGGTGCTCGCCGCGCACGGCGCGCGCGTCGCGGTGCTCGACCGGGACGCGGCGGCCGCCGGCCGTACCGTGAAGCTGATCGGCGAGGACGGCGGCGAGGCGGTCCCCGTGGTCGCGGACGTGACCTCCGACCGGTCCTGCGCCGCCGCCGTCGCCCAGGCGGCCGGTCGCCTCGGCGGGCTCGACGCCGTGGTGAACAACGTCGCCTCGGGCGACCCCGCCGGGCTGTTCGAGGTCACCCCTGACCGGTTCGCCGAGCTGATGGCGGTCAACCTCACCTCGGCCTGGCAGGTCACCCGGCACGCCGTCCCCGTGCTGCCGCGCGGCGGGTCGATCGTGAACATCTCCTCGGTGACCGTGCGGGCGCGCGGGCCCGGGATGGTCTACTCCCTGGCCAAGGCGGGGCTGGAGAACCTGACCGAGGGCGCGGCGGCCACGCTGGTGCCGCAGGGCATCCGGGTCAACGGCGTGCGGGTCGGCATGATCTGGGGGTCGTTCGCCGCCGCCAACATGCCCGAGGAGGCGCGGGCGGCGCGGCGCGAGAGCACCGCGCTCATGACCGAGGGCACCGCCTGGGACGTCGCCCAAGCCGCGCTCTTCCTGCTCAGCGACCGGGCCCGGTGGATCTCCGGGCACATCCTCGACGTCGACGGCGGGCCGCCCCGCCGGCCGCCGCCCGTCGCGGCCCCGGACGGCCGCGACCGCGACAGATGACGTAGTCCAGGTGCCGCAGATGACCCACGATCTACGGCGCCGGGCGAATTACGGTCCCTACAACTCCGCAAACCGCCGACATCCCACCCCACTGAGGAGTGCCGCCCTTGACCTCCACCCCCTGGTGAACCGAGGGGGATTCCGGCTCTCGCGAGCTGGACCTTCCTGCTTCACCGGCGACAGCCCCCACCATCATTCCAAGGAGCGACAGTGACCGGTCTTACGTGGCCTCCACAGGCTTCACATCCCGCCGGCCCGGCGGTAGACCTTCCACGCTCGGTAACCGAATCGAAGGCGAGAGCAGAGACAGCGCAGGCGCACATGGCGGGTCCGATCGCCTCGGTGGCGATCGGACGGTCCCTACCCTGCTCCGCAGGGGATCCGATTCCTCCCTCGCCTGAAACCGAGGGTTTCCTCGGAGGTATCCGATGACCCACCACGGCACGTCCAAGCCTCCATCGATCAAAGGGCTCTTCGCCGCCAGCTTCATCGGCACGTCGATCGAGTGGTATGACTACTTCATCTTCGGCACCGCCGCCGCGCTCGTGTTCCCCCGGTTGTTCTTCCCGGACGCGTCGCCCGAGGCCGCCACGCTCGCGTCGTTGTCGGCGTTCGCCGCCGGATTTCTGGTCAGGCCGCTGGGTGCCGCGGTCATCGGTCACTTCGGCGACAGGATCGGCCGCAAGTCGATGCTCGTCCTCACGCTGATCCTGACCGGCGGGTCCACCTTCCTCATCGGGGTGCTTCCCACGTACGCGGCCATCGGCATCGGAGCGCCGCTGCTGCTGGTCTCCCTCCGTCTCATCCAGAGCTTCGGCGTGTCCGGCGAGTGGGGCGGCGCGCTGCTCATCTCCACCGAGAACGCCGCACCCGGGCGTCGCGCCGTCTACGGCAGCTTCGCCCAGTTCGGGGTCCCGATCGGCGTGCTGACCTCCAACCTGGCGTTCCTGGCCGTCTCCGGCATGGACGACGAGGCGTTCTTCTCCTACGGCTGGCGCATCCCGTTCCTGCTGAGCGCGGTGCTGGTCATCGTCGGCTTCGTGGTGCGGCTCCGCCTGTCGGAGCCGCCGGAGTTCGCCAAGGCGAAGCAGGAACGGACCATCATCAAGGTCCCCTTCGCCGAGCTGCTGCGCCGGCATCCGCGCAACCTCATCCTGGGCGGCCTGGCCGCGATCGCGCCGCCCGCGGTGGGTTACGCGGTCACCGTGTACATGCTCACCTACGGGACGCAGGTGGCCGGCTTCGAGCGCAACACGCTGCTCACGCTGATCCTGGCCTCGACCTCGGTGTGGATCATCGCGATCATCGTGTCCGCGATGTTGTCCGACCGCTTCGGCGCCAAGCGGCTCTACATCATCGGCGCGATCACCGCGGTGGTGTGGCCGGTCCCGATGTTCGCGATGGTCAACACCGGCGAAACCGTTCCGGCACTGATCGCGTTCCTGGTGGCCGCGGTGGTGCAGGGCATCATGGCCGGCGCGCAGGGCGGCCTGTTCAGCGAGATGTTCGACCTCAAGGTCCGTTACAGCGGCATCTCCATCGCGTACGCGGCCGGCGGCACCGTCGCCGGCGCCGTCACCCCGGCCTTCCCCGCGCTGTTCGCCGCCTACGGCTCGTCCACGCCGGTCGCCGTCTTCCTGACCGTGCTGGGCGCGGTGAGCCTGGTGGCTGTGATCGGCATCCGGTGGACCCCCGCGACGCGGGAGCCCGAGCAGGTCGCGGCCCCGGCCGTGGCGCCCGAGCGCTGAACAGTGCACAATCTGCCGCGCGGGAGCGAGGGGCGCCGGGCCTCGACCCGCGCGGCGTACATTCGTGCCCGGTGCGGATCCGCGGCGCGCCGCCGCGGCGAGAAGCAGGAGGCCGGACACGTGCCAGCTCCGATGCCCAGTTCAATGCCCAGTTCAATGCCAGGTGGGATGAACGTCGACGACCTGGTCGCGATTGACGTGCACACCCACGCCGAGGTCTCCAAGGACGGGCACGGGTCGCTGAGCCCCGAGTTGTTCGACGCCTCGGCGAAATACTTCAAGGCGCACCCCCGGCCGACCATCCCGGAGATGGCCGCCTACTACCGGGAGCGGCGGATCGCGGCGGTGGTGTTCACGGTGGACGCCGAGCACGCCACCGGGCATCCGCCCATCGCGAACGAGGAGGTGGCCGAGAGCTGCGCCGAGCACGCCGACGTGCTGATCCCGTTCGCCAGCATCGACCCGTGGCGGGGCCGGGCGGGCGCGCGCGAGGCCCGCCGCCTCGTCGAGCGGTACGGCGTGCGCGGCTTCAAGTTTCACCCGAGCGTGCAACGTTTCGCGCCCGACGACCACATGGCCTACCCGTTGTACGAGGCCATCGAGGAGCTCGGCGTGCCGGCGTTGTTCCACACGGGCCAGACCGGCATCGGCGCGGGCGTCCCTGGCGGCGGCGGGATCAGGCTGAAGTATTCCAACCCCATGCTGCTCGACGACGTGGCGGTCGACTTCCCCGAGCTGCGGATCGTGCTGGCGCACCCGTCGTTCCCGTGGCAGGACGAGGCCCTCGCGGTCGCGACCCACAAACCGTACGTCTACATCGACCTGTCGGGGTGGTCGCCGAAGTATTTCCCGCCGCAGCTGGTGCGTTACGCCAATTCGCTGCTGAAGGACAAGGTGCTCTTCGGCTCCGACTATCCGGTGATCACGCCGGACCGCTGGCTGGCCGACTTCGACAAGCTCGACATCAAGCCGGAGGTCCGTCCCGGGATTCTGAAGGACAACGCCGCCCGCCTGCTGGGGCTGCGCGGCTGAGTCAGCCGCGGGAGGGCACGGCCATCTCGCCGAGCTCGGACCAGTCGTCCTGCGGGACGGTGGTGTTGACGATGCGCGGGGTCTCGGCGAGGTGGGGCGGCAGCGTCTGCTGGGCCTGCCGGAAGTGGGCCGAGCCCACGTGCGCCGCGCCGGCCTGGTCGTCGCGGAACGCCTCGACCAGCACATATTCGGTGGGGTCGTCGATGCTGCGTGACCAGTCGAACCACAGGCAGCCGGGCTCGGCGCGGGTCGCCTCGGTGAACTCCGCGGTGATCTCCGGCCAGCGGTCGGCGTGTTCGGGCAGGACGCGGAACTTGGCGGCAATGAAGATCATCGGAGTGCTCCATCGGTCGGCTGGGCCACGGGCCCGAGCCTACCGAGCCGTCCGCTCCTCTATCACCAGGGCCGCTTCGGCCGCTTCATCGCCCACCCCTGACCCCGTGGTGAACGTCACGGTGGGAGAGCGCGACGACATGGTGCTCGCCTATCACCGCAGGGTGGTCGAACGCGGGCGTGGAGCCCGCTGCACCCGCTCGTCGAGGCCAACGGCCGTTTCCACGGCGAGCGCGGGGCCTAGGCTCGGAGCATGAAGTTCCTGTTGCTCATCTGCGGAGATCAGCAGGCCCACGAGGCCATGCTGGCCGATCCGGACTTCCTGCCCGACTGCAAGGCGTGGGCCGAGGCGCAGGGGGACCGTCTGGTGCAGACCGGCGGCCTGGAGGCGCCGGCGGAGGCCATGACGGTCCGGGCGCGTGACGGCGAGGTCCTGCTCGGCGACGGCCCGTTCGCCGAGACCAAGGAGGTCGTGGCCGGGTTCAGCCTGATCGAGTGCGCCACCAGGGAGCAGGCGCTCGAAGCGGCCATGGCTCATCCCGTCGCGCGGCACGGCACGATCGAGGTGCGGGCGCTGCTGCCGTGAACGTCCTGGAGACGGTCGACGCGCTGTTCCGGGAGGAATGGGGGCAGATCACTGCGACGCTGATCCGGATGACCGGCGATTGGGATCTGGCGGAAGAGTGCGCTCAAGACGCCTTCACCCAGGCGCTCCAGCGGTGGCCGGCCGATGGTGTGCCGCCCGCGCCCGGCGCCTGGCTCACCACCACCGCCCGCAACCGGGCGGTCGACCGGCTCCGCAGGGCAGCCGTGGGCGCGGCCAAGCTGCGCGAGCTGGCGGTGGCCGGGCCCGCGCGGCCGGGGGACGGCGAAGGGGGGTTCGGCGACGACCGGCTGCGGCTCATGTTCACCAGTTGCCACCCCGCGCTGCCGTTCGAGTCGCGGGTGGCGCTGACGCTGCGCACCCTGGCCGGGCTGACCACCGCCGAGATCGCCCGCGCCTTCCTGGTCCCCGAGGCCACGATGTCCAAGCGGCTCACCCGGGCCAAGACCAGGATCCGCGACTCGGGCATCCCCTTCCAGGTGCCGGGCGCGGCGGAGCTGCCCGGCCGGCTCACCACGGTGCTGGGCGTGCTCTACCTGCTGTTCAACGAGGGGTACGCGGCCGCCGCCGGTGACGACCTGATCCGGCGGAGCCTGTCCGACGAGGCGATCAGGCTGGGGCGGATGCTCGTCTCGCTGCTGCCCGGCGAGCCGGAGGCGGCCGGCCTGCTGGCGCTGATGGTGCTGCACGACGCCCGGCGCCCGGCCCGGCTCGACGCGGGCGAACTGGTGCCGCTCGACGAGCAGGACCGCTCCCTGTGGCAACACGAGCGGATCGGCGAGGCGGTCACCATGCTGGACCACGTGCTGCGCCAGGGCCGTGCGGGGCCGTATCAGATCCAGGCCGCGATCGCCGCCTGCCACGCGACCGCCGGCTCCTTCGACCGCACGCCGTGGGCCGAGATCGCGACGCTCTACGGACGGCTGGAGGCGCTCGTGCCGTCCCCGGTCGTCCGGCTGAACCGGGCGGTCGCCGTGGGGATGGGCGAGCCGGCGCGCGGGCTGGCCCTCGTCGAGGCGCTCGCGCCCGAGCTGAGCGGCTACCACCTGCTGCCCGCCGCCCGCGCCGACCTCCTGCGCCGCCAGGGACGCCGTGCCGAGGCGGCAGCCGCCTACCGCGAGGCCCTGCCGCTGGCCCCGACCGAGCCGGAACGCCGCTACCTCGCCCGGCGTCTCGCCGAGATTTCTCCCGGCGAGGTGTCCGCCGGGGCGCTCGCCGTTCGTGGGAAGGGCGAAACGGACCACGGGAAAGGGTATCGACCATGACCTTCACACGTTCCGCCGACGGAACCGAGATCGTTCTCGACCGGCTGGGCTCGGGCAGCCCGGTCGTCCTGGTGAGCGGCGCCTCCTGCGCCAGGGGCGTCCACGCGCCGCTGGCCGAGCTGCTGGCGGACGGGCACACGGTCGTCAGCTATGACCGGCGGGGGCGGGGCGACAGCGGCGACACCTCGCCGTACGACGTGCGGCGCGAGATCGAGGACCTGGCCGCGGTGATCGCCGCGGCGGGCGGCTCAGCGGCCGTGTTCGGCAACTCCTCCGGCGCGGTGCTGGCGCTGCGCGCGGCGGCCGAGGGGGTGCCGATCACCCGGCTCGCCCTGTGGGAGCCGCCGTTCCAGCTCGACGCAGGTGCGCCCGGGAGGGCCCGCGTGTACGCCGCCGAACTGGCCGCCTGCCTGGCCGACGGCCGTCGCGGCGACGCCATGGCGCTCTTCCTGAGCTCCGTGGGCATGCCGCCGGGCATGATCGACCAGATGCGGCAGGCGCCCATGTGGGCGTCGATGGAGGCGATCGCCCCGACCCTCGCCTACGACGCCGCCATCATGGGCGACGGCCGCCCGCCGGCCGAGCTGGCCGACGTCAAGGCGCCCACTCTGATCCTGACCGGTTCCGAGACCGGCGCGTGGAGCCTGGCCGCGGCCGAGGCGTTGATGGACCTCCTGCCGTCCCCCCGGCACACGGTGCTGCAGGGGCAGGACCACAACGTCTCGTGGGAGGTGCTGGCCCCGCACCTCCGGTCCTTCCTCTCCTGACATGCCTCTCCTGACATGGTCGAGGCCCGGCGGGTGGCCGCCGGGCCTCGGTGATCGGGTTGTGGTGGTGTCTAGGAGATGCGGTACTTGCGGCCGCAGTTGTCGAACTTGCCCGCCCAGCAGGTGAACGTGTAGGCCTTCTTGACGCCCCGCCCGCTCCAGCTGCCGACGACCTTGCCGTCCCACGCCTTGTTGAACCTCTTCCAGCGGCCGTTCTGGTAGACCTCGAACCAGACCCAGGCCTTCTTGCCGCCGTGCTTGTCGACGCCGTACCACTTCGTGTAGACCTTGCCGTGCTTCTTCCAGGTCTTCCCGAACGTGTACGCCTTGCGGTCGCTGGAGAAGAACTTGCCCCAGCTGACGCCGGTGTAGGACGCGGCGGCAGTGGTCGTCGCGGCGGACTGCGTGGCCGCCTGGGCGGCGGGGGTGAGAGCGACGCCGGTCACGGCCATCGAGCCGGCCAGAGTCGCGATCGCAAGGGCCTTACGCATGGGTTCCTCCCCGTGTCGGTGTGCCGGTCGTTCCCGGCACCAGGGACATTACGGAGACTCGCCGCGACCATCTGTGGACAAATCCACACATGAAGCGTGTGTGGACAAATACACACATGAAGCACCCTGCGTGGGCCTGGCCGGAGGGGCGGAACGCAGCGACCTGCCGGCCCCGGCTCCCGCCCGGCCGGCCAGGCGATACGGTCAGCGCTTGACGGTCATCCGGCCCGTCGGGAGCGGCACGAACGGCTCCTCCCCCGACTTCGCGGTCGCGCCGCCCTTCCCGCACAGCGCCAGGAGCAGGTGGTTCCCCATCGCGGTGTCGATCTCGCTCGGCTCCAGCGCGCCGTCATCGCCGACGCGCTGGTACTTCATGAGGTTCATGCCGAACGAGATCTGGCGGTTGCCGTCCGGGCTGGACAGCGACTGGGCGCCCATGCCGAAGACGGCTCCGTCGTGCCCCCAGAAGCGGCCGCAGGGCAGGTCCGCGGCGTAGAGGCCGAGGCCGTAGATCAGGTATCCGCCGCCCACGCTCACGGGCACCGTCTTCTGCATCTCGGTCAGTTGCTCCGCGCCGATCAGCCGCCCGCGCAGCAACTCCCGGTAGAACCGGTTGAGGTCGTCCATCGTGGACACCACGGCCCCGGCCGTGCTCGCCCAGGACATGTCATAGACGCTGTAGTCGCGCGGCGGGTCGATCAGCCCGTACCACGACTCGTACGCCTTCGAGTGGGGCCCGGGGATGCGTGGCGTGCGCGGGTAGGACGTGTGCCGCAGGCCCGCCTTGCGGATCACGTTGCGCGTGATGTGGCGCTCGGCGTCCTCGCCGGTGACCTTCTCCAGCAGCAGCCCGATGATCACGTAGTTGGTGTTGGAGTAGGAGCCCGGCGTCGCGCCGGGCTCACCCGTCGGGGTCGCCTCCAGGCCCAGCTTCACCAGCTCCGCCGGCTTGATCGTGCGGAAACGGTGTTCGTCCAGGCTGCTGGTCTTTCCCTCCAGCAGCGACGGGAACGCCGGACCGACGTAGTCGGCGATGTGGCTGGTGTGGTTGAGCAACATCCGCACGGTGACTCGCTCGCCGCGCTCGCCGGGGACGAGGCCGGGCAGGTAGCGGCCGATGGGGGCGTCCAGCTCGATGGTGCCGCGCGCCACCTGCTGCAGGACGGCCACGGACGCGAAGGTCTTGGAGATGCTGCCGACCCGGTGCGTCATCCTCGGCTTCATCGGCCGCTCGGTGGTCACGTCGGCGACCCCGGTGGCGCCCTGCCACGTCTGGCTCCCGTCGCGTACCGTCGAGAGCATGCCGTACATCCCCGCCTTGTGCGCGGCGTCCAGCGACTGCTGCAGCGCCTGCCGGTCGAGCGCGGGATCCTGAGCGGCCGCCGCCGTGCCCGGAGCCGCCATGAGGGTCGCCGTGGTGAGCAGCGCGGCTGCGGTGGCCAGCCGCCTGGTGTGTCGCATTCGAGGGGAGATCATGGCCATTATCCTGATCGATCCGGACGGGTCGCCGGCAGTCCGCAGAGTCACCGCCTCGATATGACACACGTCATTTCGACGACAGGATGTCGGCTTCGGCTCACGGGCCGGGCAGGCCGGCCTGGTGGGCGAGCAGGCCCGCCTGGGTGCGGTTGGCGAGGTCGAGCTTGCCCAGCAGGCGCGAGATGTAGCTCTTGACCGTGGAGTCGGACAGGAACAGGCGGGCCGCGATCTCGCCGTTGGTGAGGCCCTCGCCTAGGCAGGCGAGGACCTCGCGCTCGCGGTCGCTCAGCGTGGCCAGCTTCTCCCGCACGGCGCCGGCCACCGGCGCCGTGCGGGACACGAGGTGGCGGGCGGCGGAGGGCGACAACACGGTGGTGCCCTGAGCCGCGACCTTGACCAGGTCGAGCAGGTCTTCCGGCGGGGTCGACTTCACCAGGAAACCGCTGGCCCCGGCCTGGAGGGCGCGCAGCACGTGGGCGTCGGAGTCGAACGTCGTGAGGGCGACGACGGCCGGGGGCGTGCGCAGCCCGGCGATCTCGGCCGTGGCGGTGATGCCGTCCACGCCGGGCATCCTGATGTCCATCAGCACGACGTCGGGCGCCGTGCGCAGCACGGCCTCCACCGCCTCCGCGCCGTCCTCGGCCTCCGCCACCACCTCGACCTCGCCTTTCGAGGTGAGGATGGTGCGGAGGTGGTGGCGGACCATCGGATCGTCGTCGGCCACGAGCACTCTGATCATGTGACGTCCAGGGAGTCGTCTGTGGGCACGGACGCGGGCAGGGTGGCCGAGACCCGGAAGCCGCCATCGGATGCCGGGGCCGCCGCGAAATGGCCGCCGAGCAGGATGATCCGCCGCCGTAGCCCGTCGAGACCCAGCCCGGAGCCGCTCGCCGCGAGCCCGGACCCGCCGGGCGCGGGTGCCGCGGGGGGAGCGGCGTTGGCCACCGTGACGGTCAGCGTGCCGCGTTCATGGACGAGCCCGACCTCGACGGCCGCGCCGGGCGCGTGCTTCCTGGCGTTGGTGAGCGCCTCCTGTACCACGCGGTACGCGCCCCTGGCGATCGCCGGGGTCACCGCCTCCGGCGTGCCGGTGACCCGCAGGGTGACCGGGTTTCCCGTCGCGGTGGCGGAACCGGCGAGGGTGTCCAGGCCGGACGGGTCGAGCGTGACGCGCGAGGGCTCGTCCGGCTCGTGCGCGTGGCCGCGGCGCAGGATGCCGATCAGGTCGCGCAACTCCGTCAACGTACGCGAGCCCGCGTCGCGGATATGCTCGGCCGCCGCCTGGACCCCGTGGTCGGCCGCCGACATCTTCAGCGCCCCCGCCGCCAGGACGATCTCGGTGACGTGGTGGGTGACGATGTCGTGCATCTCGCCGGCCAGCCGCTGCCGCTCCGCCGCCCTGGCCCGTTCGGCGAGCAGCCGCCGCTCGCGCTCGGTGCTCTCCGCCCGCTCGCGCAACGACCGCACCAGCTCGCGGCGGGCGCGTGCGTACAGGCCGAGCACGCCCGGCAGGACCGTGGCGACGACCCCGGCGTAGGCGGTCTCCCATTCGGGTGTCCACAACCGGGTCGCGCCCAGCGCCAGGACCGCGACGTACGCCACCGCCTGCCGGCGCGGCAGCCCGTGGACGACGAACCACACGATCACCGGCGTGCACAGCGGCGCGGTCACCGGTGTCACCGGATTCAGCGGCGTGAAGGAGCCGGGGGCCAGCGTGTCGCCCACCGCCGCCAGCGCCGTGGCCGCGCAGGCGACCACGGCGACCGCTCTGGGGAAGCGCACGAGGAACGGCAGGCAGGCGTCGGCGAGCAGGCTCAGCACCAGCCCCGCGGCCGGGCCGAGCGGGCCGCTGGTGCGCTGGACGCTGTGGTGGATGGCCAGGTCGAGCAGAGCGAACGCCGTCATGACGACGACCAGGAAAGCCTGGGCCCTCCTGGCGTCGCTCGGACGTGACGTGGTGCCGGTCATGGTCGGTCGAGGTGGGCGCACCGGGGCGCGGGCCTCGTGGCGGTGCTCCCCGGCTGCTCAGTGATCAGGTGCGCGACCCGCTTCCCGGGTGTCCAGCGCGGCCAGGCCCGGCCGCTGGAGGACGGCGTGCCGGTCCGCGCGAACGCTGTCCAGGCGGCCACCATATCCTGGGCCACGGACCGCTGGGTCCGGGTGAGCGGCACGGGCTCGCCGTCCAGGCTGATCGGCTTGTCCCGCACGTCGAACAGGTACGCCAGCTCCGAGGCGTGCCCGGCCCCGGCCGGGAACCCGGGCAACGACGGGACGAACGCCGGCGCGGTGTCGTCGCCGAAGACGTAGGCGAACACCTTCGTCCGGCGGGCCAGGGCGTCGCCGTCCCGCGCGTGGGGGCAGGCGAACATGGCGTCGGTGTTGGGGGCGGCCCACGCCTCGATCGGGGTGGCGTACTCGTCCCTGGGGTAGCGGCGGGCGATCTCCTCCGCCCTGCGGCCGAAGCCCTGACGGAGGAGGGCGGGAAGGTTCTCGTCGGTGACCGGCTCGCCCAGCAGGCTCAGCACGCCGGCGAACACCAGGGCCTCCTTGCCGGTGTGCCCGGTGAGCACGGGCACGCGGGCGAAGTCCCCCTTACGCAGCGCCCGCTCGGGGGAGACGGGCAGCGCGGGGCCGCCGTACGACGCGGCCGTGAACATCCCGGTGAGTTCCAGCAGTTTCTTGACCGGTTTGCCGCGCAGGCAGGCGAGCGTCTTCGCAGCGTCCTTCCCCGCCGGGCAGCCCATCTTCCGCGCCGCCGACCGCGTGGCGGCGTACGTCTCCTCCAGCGGGCGCCAGAAGGGATACCTCGGCGTGCCAGGTCCGGTCGCGTTCGGCAGGAGGGCCGTGCCGCACGAGCCGCTCTGGATGATCGCCTTGTGGAACAGGCCCTTGCCGCCGGGGGCGGTGAGCTGGCCGCACGTGGCGATGCCGCCGCCCGACTCGCCGAACAACGTCACGTTGCCCGCGTCGCCGCCGAACGCCGCCGCGTTCCGCCGTACCCAGCGCAGAGCGGCCCGCTGGTCCTGCAGCCCGAACGTGCCCCCACCGGACATCCCGGGCAGCGCGAGGTAGCCGAGCACGCCGATCCTGAACTCCACGGTGACCACGACGACGTCGCCTTGGACGGCCAGGCGGCGCGGGTCGTAGTCGGCGCCGCGGCCCGCGGTGAAGCCGCCGCCGTGCAGCCAGACCAGCACCGGCCGCGGTTCGCCGCCCGCCTTCTCGGTGCGCGCCTTCTTGGGGACGGTGACGTCGAGGGTGAGGCAGTCCTCCTCCTCGCTGCTCTCCTTGGGATTGTCGCTCGCCTGAGGGCAGGCGGGGCCGGACGTCGTCGCGTCGCGGACGCCCTGCCACCGGGCGACGGGTCGAGGCGGTTGCCAGCGCAGGCCGCCGGTCGGCGGCTGGGCGTATGGGATCCCGCGATATCTCGCTACATTCCCGTCATAGACCCCTCGAATTCTCCCGCTGTCGAGCGTCACCTCCGGACCGGCCGCGCCGGCGCCTCGTGTGTCCTGCGTGCTCCGCGTGGCGCTCTGCGCCGGCAACGCGCCGGCGCTCCGCGAGGTGCTCGGCCCCGGCGTGCCGCAGCCCTGGACGAGCAGGAGCACCACAGCCCCTGAGATCACCGCGTGTCCTCTTCTCATGTGCATGACCCGCACGTTAGGAACGCCGCCCGGCCCGCCGGTACGGCCCGAGGTTGCGACCGGCCACCCATGGGTTGACAGGTTGCCGGCCGAAACGTCGAACGGGCATGATCACGGTGCGGGGTACGACGAGCTGATCCGGGAGGCGCTGGCCACGCCGTTCGAGGGCTGGGACTTCGCCGTGTTCAGGGGCCGCATGACGATGGCGGGCGACCTGCCGTGGGACTACGAGGGCATGGTGCGCGAGCGGCTGCCCGGCACGGCATCGCTGCTCGACCTGGGCACGGGAGGCGGCGAGCTGCTGGCGTCGCTGGCTCCGCTGCCCCCGCGCACGGTGGCGACCGAAGGCCACCCGCCGAACGTGCCGGTCGCCCGCCGCCTGGAGCCGCTGGGCGTCGAGGTGGTGGCGGCCGGCGGGCAGGGGGCGCTGCCGCTCCCCAGCGGGGCGTTCGCACTGATCGTCAACCGGCACGAGGCGTACGACCCGCGCGAGGTCCGCCGCCTGCTGGCCCCCGGAGGCACGTTCGTCACCCAGCAGGTCGGGGGCCGAGACCTGGAGGAGATCAATGCCGCGCTGGGCGCGCCCCCGCACGAGGACGCGCACTGGAACCTCGCCACCGCCGCGGGGCTCGACGTCACCTGGCGGCAGGAGGCCGGCTACCCGGTCACGATCGGCGACGTGGGCGCGCTCGTGTTGTTCCTGCGGATCGTCGCGTGGCAGGTGCCCGGCTTCGGCGTGGACCGCTACGGCGACAGGCTGCGCGCCCTGCACGGGGACATGGAGCACGGCCGCCCGCTGCGGGCGACCGCCCGCCGTTTCGCGCTGGTCGCCCGCCACCCAGGCTGACCGCTCCCCGCCGACCGGGCCCACACGGTCACCGATGCTCTCGCGTCCTGCACCGGGCCCGTCCTCGGATTCCCTTGATCGCGGGGGCGAGGCGGTGAGGGGAGCCGGGACGACCGCATGTGATCAGTAGGTCCAGGCCTGGCGCAGCTCGGCCTGCCAGCCGTCGTTCGGGAAGTAGTTGTGGATGATGAACGCCGGGCCCATGCCCTTGGCGAAGACGTTGTCCCGCTTGTGCCGCAGTTCCAGGGGCCCGCCGACATCGCCGTTGCCCCGGTTGTTGTCCTTCCAGATCTCGAACTGCTTGATGCAGGTCCGGCCCTTGAAGTACGTGTTGGCGCAGGTGGGCCCGGACGGCGGGAACCACACCTGCTTGTGGTAGAAGTCCACGTCGGTGCCGCCGGGGATGAGGATCTTCCCCCAGGCCTCGAGGCAGTACGCCTCCGGCTGGATGGTCCACTTCACATAGTGCTGCTTGCCGTCGAGCGACAACAACGGCTTCATGTTCTTGCAGGTGACGTCGCCGATCTGCTCCTTGGTGACGCGCTGCTTGAGCATGCCCTCGTTGTTGCCGTAGCCGTCGAGCTTCACCCAGTCGCCGGCGCGCTCGAACTTCTCGTAGTTGGCCGGCGGCCACTTCGCCGGGTCGCCCCACCTGATGTGCGAGACGTTGCCGCCCTTCGGCTCCCACGCCCACTGGTTGCGCCACGAGCCTGACCAGAACTGCCCGGCGCTCTTGTCGAACATGCGGGAGAAATCGCCGTAGGTGCCCAGACCGGCGGCGTTCGCGGGTGCGGCGCCGGCGACGAACACCAAGGCGAGTGCCAGTACGGCCACCGCGGACTTCCTGATAGCGGAGAACATTCACCCGAGGCTAGCGACGATCGCTGACGCGACGTTCCACTTCAAGAAACGGCTAACAGTCAAGCCCGTTCCGTGGGATTGCGGGGTTCTCAGCTCGCGGCTCCTGCGCCTCCCCGCCGATGGGGGATCTCGGGGATGCGCCGAGGTCACCGGGCTCAGGAACGGCCAGTCCTACACGTGGACGCTGCGCGCGAAGAACGAAGCGGGTGAGAGCCGCGAACGCGCCGAGGCGACCACCAGGCCGGGACGCTTGCGGCCAGGGCCAGGACGGTGGCCGAGGGCGGCAAGGGCGTGCTGGGCAAGGTGGCGCAGAAGCTGGTGGGGATGTCGCCGGCCAAGCAGGCGCTGGTGGGTGGCACGGTCGCGGTGACCGCCGGGACGATGGGGCAGTCGGCGGTCGCGCGCCACGGTCTCGGGGTCGGGCGGGATCTTCGGCGAAGGGCGCAGCGGGGAGCCGTCCCTGGCCAGGCCGGCGACTCTGCGCCTGGAGGTCACGGCCGGCTCACCCGCCGGACGGCGAGCTCCTCGGCAGTCCGCCAGTTGCGCTCGGCGAAGCGCAGGTGCTCGCCCTCCCACGTCCTGATCACGCCGAGCGCCGCGTCGGCGTCACGGACGAACGTGTCGACGAGCGACCGGTAGAGCGCGCCGACCGTCCCTTCGCCCAGCGCCCCCCAGCCGGGGAAGTCCAGCGACCTGTTCTCTTCGAGGATCTGGCGGATCTCCGCGAAGAGCGGCAGCAGGTCCTCCCTGATGTCGCGCCGGACTTCGCCGATCGCGTCGGAAGTGATGAAGATGGTGTGCTGGTTCACGATCATTATCCTGTGACGCCGTCGGCGGACGGGGCGGGGGCGTCATGGAATGGTCCGGCATTGTTCGCTTTTGCGATACCGTGCGGCTTCGCATCTTTTATCTCGATAAATTGGGTTAGTAAGGACTAATGGGAAGCAAGGGGCGTTAGTGCACAGCCAGCGCGACCTTTACCAGGCGTACCGCCTCACCATCCAGCGCATCGGGCTGGCCCTGCTGCGCGCCCAGCCCAACCAGCCCGAGTGGCCGCTGCGCCGGCAGAACATCGGGTTCCTGGCCGGGATCATGGTGGCGGTCCTGCTGTGCGTCGGGTTCGCCGTGTACGGCCTGCTGCGCCCCGGCGGCACGAAGTCGATCGAGGAGCCGGGCACGCTCGTCATCGAGCGCGAGACGGGCGCCAGATACGTCTACAACCACGACCAGCGCAGGCTCATCCCCGTCGCCAACTACGCCTCCGCCCGCCTCGTGCTCGCCTCGGGGCAGGTCAAGGAGCGGGTCGTGGCGCGGGAGGCCCTGGCCGAGTACGAGCGCGGCGCGCCCATCGGCATCCCCGGCGCCCCGGACTCGCTGCCCAGCCCCGCCAACCTGGCCAAGGGCCCCTGGGCGGCCTGCGTGCAGGAGCGCGCCGAGCCGACCGGGCGCCGGCCGTACGTGACGCTGGTCGCCGGCCGCAAGGCCGGCGGCACGCCGGTCGCGGAGGGTGACGCGCTCCTCGTCGACGTGGGCGGCCGGCAGTGGGCCATCTGGCGCGGCACCCGCATGCGCGTGGCGGGCGGCATCGCCCGCGGGCTCACCTCCACCGCGCCCGCCCCGGTGCCGGTCGCCTGGCTCAACGCTCTGCCGGAGGGGCCCGACCTGGCCGCGCCCGCCATCAGCGGCCGCGGCAGTGCGGTCACCGGGCCCGGAGGCAAGGCCGCCGCCGTGGGTCAGGTGTTCCGCGCGGACGGCGTGGCCGGCGGCGAGGCCCGCTGGTACGTCATGCTGGCCGACGGCCTCGCCCCCGTCACCCAGGGCCAGGCCACGCTCCTGCTCAGCGACCCCGAGAGCAGGCAGGCCTACGGCGGCGGCGCGGTGAAGGAGATCGCCATCGACGCGGCCACCGCCAACGCCGCGCGCCGCTCGCGGACCGCGATCCCCGCCGACGGCCTGCCTCCGGTCATGCCGCGCATGACCGCCTACGACCCGGCCAGCCCGCTGTGCGTCGTCTACGCCGACACGGGCACGGGATCCACCCGCGCCCGCCTCACCACCGGCGCCACACTGCCCGAGCCGCACGGCGACGCCACCGACCTCGTACGCCTGCCGCCCGGCAAGGCCGTGCTGGCCGGCGTCCTGCCCGGCGACGGCCAGCTCAAGGCGGTCCAGTCCTACTACCTGGTCACCGCCGACGGCCGCCGCTACGCCGTGCCGGGCGCCGACGTGCTGGGCAAGCTCGGCTACGACGCGAGCCAGGCCACCCCCGTGCCGGCGAACGTGCTCCAGCTCATCCCCGAGGGCCCCGTGCTCGACCCCGCGCGGGCGGCCAAGCCCGCGATCGAGCAGGATCAGTAACCGCGGTAGCCGCCGCCGGTCTTCATACCGATTACGCCGGGCACGTTCGAGACCGAGCCGTAGCGGTCGATGGCGTAACGCACGCCCGCGATGATGTTGTCGACCGGGTCGTAGATGTTGCCGTGTCCTGGCAGCTTGTGGGATTCGAACGTCGGGTCGATGGTCTGCATCAGGCCCTTGGACGGCGTGCCCTTCGCCGCGTTGGAGTCCCAGTTGTTGATGGCGTGCGGGTTCCCGCCTGACTCATGCTTGATGATCATCCAGATGTCGTTCGGGTTCATCTTGTCCAGGGAGTAGCCGTGCACCCTGAGAATGGCGATCGCCTGGTTGATCCAGCCGGCGACCTGGCCTTGAGGGGCCGGCCCGCCTCCGGGCGGTGGCGGGCCGCTGGAGCCGTACCCGCCGAAGCCGCCTGAGCCGCCTGACGAGCTTGACGGCGCCGACGCGGCCAGCGCGGTCGCGCGTGACTCCGCCTCCGCCGGCGACCAGCCGAGCCTCCTGCCCGGCGTGGGTGCGAAGGGCTGCGCGTCCGGCTCCGGCAGCTCCTTGGCGACGTCCGGGATCGTGCCGAGCGCGCTCTGGAGCTTCGCCGCGGTGTCGGTGAGCGCCCTGCCGGTGTCGGCGACCAGCTTCCGCAGCGCCGAGCGGGCCTCGCCGAGCGCGGGCTGCATGCTCTGCGTGACCTGCCCCTCGGTGAGCCCGGGCGTACGGCCGCGCAGCTCCTGGGCGGCGGAGGCGTACGCCTGGCAGATCTCCAGCGCCTGCCTCTCGGCGGCGCTCAGCGTGCTCGCGGCCGCGTCGAGGTGGCTCGCGCAGTCCTGCAACGCCTGCTGGAACCGGTCCCCGCAACCCGTGAGCTTGCCCATGTAACCGGCGAACGCGTCGGCGCCGGCCCCCTGCCAGGCCTGGTCCACGTCGGAGACCGCGGTGCGCAGCGCACCGGTGTGCTGCCCGCCGGTTCCCGCGGCGGTGCGCCACACGTTCGCCGCCGCGGTGATCGCCTCCGGCGCGCCGGCCACCCGGGCCGCCAGGTCGGCCAGCTCGCCGCCGCCCGGCGCTGCCCTGACCTCGTCGAACGCGCTCACCGCTGGACCGCGGCATCGTCAGTGGCGACAATCGTCCGCTCGACGGCGTCGAGGGCACGCTCGACCGCCTCCAGGCGGCGGCCCTGAGTCTTGGCCGCCTGCTCGGCGACCCGTAGCAGGTCGTCGGCCGCCGTGGCCATGGCAGCGGACCCGGACACGTCACCGAAGGCCGCGGAGTCCGGCGCCTGGCCCGCCAGGCCGCCGAAAGCCCCGGACGCCGACCTGGCCGCGGCCGCGCACGTCTCCAGCGCGCCGCGGTGGAACTTGAGCACCACGCCCGCTCTCCCTCCCTCTCAGCGCCGGAAGAGCTCCAGCAGTTCCTCCGCCCGGCGGGTGCGGGCGATCCACATCTCACGCCCGCGACGCTCCCGCGTGATCAACCGCCCGGCGCGCAGCCGGTCGCAGTGGTACGTGAGGCCGCTCGGGGCGATCTTCATGCCCGTCGCCAGCATGGACATGGTCATGGGCTGGTCGAGCGCGCAGAGCAGGTCGGCCCGGATAGGACCGACGAGCGCGGACAACTCGTCCACCGACGGCCTGACCGGTTGGCGCCACAGCGAGTCTGCGCCGCGGACCGGATAGGCGATCCACACCGCCTCGGGGTCGTCCAGGCTGACGATCACGGAGTCCTTGCCGGCCAGCATCGGCACCAGGACGATCCTGCGGTCGCCCAGGTCGTACCCGGTGGCTTCCGGGTCGGAGATGAGCAGGCCGCGCTCGGTGCTGACGATGCGGTCGCTGAGCGAGCCGAACAGCAGCTCGGGGCGGCCACGTACGGCCGCCACGCCCACACGCTCGATCTCCCTGTCCAGCAGCGGGCGGGCCCGCTCCCACAGGGGTTCCGCAGTGTGCCAGACGTCGGCCAGGGCGGCGGCGTAGCCGTGCAGCCAGCGGCGCGGCTGTTCGGCGGCCGCGCGCCAGTGCGCGGGCGGCGCCCCCGGCCCGAACGTCTGCTCCATGTCCCTGATCAGGGCGTCCGGCGCGGTGTCCTGGAGCGCGCTGAGCTGGCTCTGCACGGTGACGTCCCCGTCGATCGGGGATCTCGCCACGAGACTGTCGGGCGCGACCGTGCGGCCTGGCGCGGCCAGCGGGCGTACGGCCTCGTGCCCGTACGGGCGGACGTGCGCGCTGATCGTCCTCCGCCAGAGTTCGGGCAGGCCGCGACGGCGGCCCGCGAGGGCGTCGGCGATCATGGCAAGGACGGTCAGGTGCGGCGAGATGGAGATCGAGATCTGTGGCGTGGAGCTGAACCGCAGCTCGCTCCACGCCTCGGTGCGGATCACGTGAGCCCCCACGGGCCGGACTGTAGACAGCGCAGTCATCACTGGAGCAATGCTTCAACGAAGGTGGAAACATCCATAGATAGGATGATCCGGCCTAGGTGATGCGAACACTCCGGATGGTGGCGTGATTGTCCGTGTGTTTTGGGGTCAGCTGCATGACATGTCCTCTGTGTGGTCTCGTGTCGCTATGGGGTTCGTTACCGTACGCTCCTCCGCTAACTTCTCGCTTAAAAAGTCCTCGCAGCCGCCTGACCAGCAGGGAACAAGCCGCTCCCAGGCCGGGACGTGCCGCCGCATCGCTCTCCTGAGCCGATCTCCTGGACGGGAGCCCCGTCAGCGCGGAGCCGTGTGGAGCGCCTCACGCCGGAAGTCCCGGGGCGACACTCCGTAGGTCCGGCGGAAGGCCCGGCTGAAGTCGGCGGCGTGCGAGAAACCCCACTTGGCCGCGATGCTGTGGATCGGCACCTCTCGCAGCGCGGGATCGGCGAGGTCACGCCGGGCGCGGTCGAGCCGCTGCGCCCTGATGTAGCCGCCGACCGTGCTGCCCTGCTTCTGGAAGAGCCGGTGCAGGTAGCTGGTGGAGATGTGGTGCTCGACGGCCAGCGCGCGAGGGCCCAGGCCGTGGTCGCGCAGGTGCTCCTGGATGAACGCCTGGACACGCAGGATGAGCGCCTCACCGTTGGAGGGCGGGATGACAGGGCTGGTCTCAATGGCGTGCGCGAGGAGCGCGGAGACCAGGTCGAGCACCACCATGCCGAGCCGCGGGCCGTCGGCGGGCCGGTAGGCGCCCGGGTTTTCCGCCAGGCCGGCGATGAAGCTCGCCAGCAGGGCACCGATGCCGTCGGTGGCCGGCATGCTGCTGCCCAGCATCGCGTCCACCTGGTGCTTGGGCAGGGAGACCAGAGACCGGGGCACGGAGACCATGGCGGCCTCGAACCGCTGGCCCCGCTTCGGCGCGCGGAAACGCGCGGCCAGGACGCGCGTCATGTCGTGCACCAGCAGGTCGCCGACCCCCGACGTCGCGTGGCCATCGGCCCAGATGACCTGCAGCGACCCGGCCAGGGGCACCAGCAGCTGGCAGGTCTCCTCCAGCTCGGGTTGCTCGGGGTGCTCCGCCGCCCGCCACAGGCGCAGCGGCTCGAAGCTCTTCCTCGCCACGGTCACGGCCCCGAACTGCGCGCTGGTGTCGCGCACCTCGAGCGCGGACTTGCACAAGGGGTCGCCGTCTCTGACGCGGTTTTCGTCCCATGGCTCGGCCAACGGCATACCGGCAAGCCTATGCGGATCAAGCGCGGCGCGAGCGGTCGAGGAGGGACCCGCACGCGAGTGACCGCCCGCGGACGCCGGCTCGGGCGGGAGGGCATCTTTGCACCGAGGCCCAAAGATCGAAGCCCGCGTGGGGGATTTCCCATCCAGGCCCGGCCCGGCGGCGGTGGCCGGCGCGACCACTCGGATGCAAGGCTTCCCCGCAGCCGCCCCGGTCCTCCTGCGAACGGATGGCCGGGGCGGAACCTCCGCAGGCTAGGGAAAGGAGTGTTGCAGATGACGTACGACGCCGGCCGCGTCGCGGCGAAGCGGATCAACGATCACGTGGAGGTCATCCACGTCGACCACCCGGACACGGTGCTGGAAGTGCCCCGCCGCGACTGGGAGTCCTTCACCGCGGCCGTCAAGTCGGGTGCGTTCGACCTCGAAACCCTTGAGCGGGCGCGGGAAGAGAACGTGGCCTGACCGCAGCACCAACGGCGCCCGCTCGCCCGCCGGCGAGCGGGCGCCCCGTCGTGCGGCCCCGCGCCAGGACGGGCGTGGGGGCCCGGCCGGCGCTCAGGGCAGGCGCAGGTCGGCGAAGACGCCGCGGTGGTCGGTGCCCGGCACGTCGAAGATCTCCACCCGGCGCACGCTCACCCGCCGGTCGGCCAGGATGTGGTCGATGGAGATGATGGGCGGGAACTTCCTGAAGCTCGGCCAGGTCGGCACCAGACCCTTGCCCACCTGGCCGGCGGCGTCCACATAGCCGCGGTCGAGCAGGTCGCGCATGGCGCGGTGGTCGAGACTGGCGTTGAAGTCGCCGGCCAGCACCCGGACCGTCGAGGAGGTGGCCGGGGGAAAGGCGCGCAGGGCGGCGTTCCACTCCTCCGTCTTGCGGCCGAGCGGCGGGTTGGGATGCACGGCCACGAACTCGACCGTCCCCCCGCCCGGCAGCGTCACGGTCGCGGCGGGCATGTTGTGCCCGACCGGGGTGAACAGGCCCGTCAGCTCCTTCACCGGATGTTTGGAGAAGATGCCGCTGCCGGTGGCGCCGAAGGAGGGCTGCAGCACGCGGTGCGGCAGGAGCCGCGTGAGCCCCGCCGCGTCCAGCCGCTCCACCTGGTCATGGCTGAGCTCCAGGGCGCTGAACACGTCGACGTCGTGCTCGCGCACCAGGTCGACCACGGTCTCGGCGTCGGCCCGGGTGAACAGGTTGATCGCCAGCACCCGCAGCGGCGCGCCCTGCGCCGGAGGCTGCTCGGCGGCGACCGTGCGCGGCACCACGATGGAGACCATCACCGCGCACACCACGGCGGCGGCGAGCGCGGCCGGGCGGTTGCGCCGCAGCAGCGACATCAGCGCGGTCAGCGCCGCGAGCCCCGCCCCGATGGGCGTCACCGTCATGAGCTGGGTGAGGAAAGAGCCCTGCTCCAGGCCGCCGGCGCGGATGACGGCCCAGACGGCCAGCAGCGTGACGACCGTCCAGGACAGCCACCGCCTGCGACGTCTCTTCCTGGGCGGCGGCGCATCATCCGTCGTGGCCCGCTCGACGCCGACTGCCGCGCTCACTTCGCCATCCTGTCCCCGAACCGCTTCACAGGTTGAACCCTAAACGGCTGTGGAACGATACTGCGCGACGCGCGCGGCTTTCACGGCGCGCGGCTCTCATGGCGACGCGTGCGGTTCACGCGGTGACCACGTCGGCGACGATCACCGTGGCGTCGCCCTCCGGTTCCAGGGCGGCCATCTCGTCGTACAGGCGGTCCAGGCACGCGGCAGGTGACGAGCCGCTCGCGAGCAGCGCCTTCAGCCGGGCGGCGCCGAGGGCGCGGGTCAAGCCCGCCGTGACGATGGCCACGCGGTCGCCTGAGCGCAGGGGCAGCGTCCCGGTCTCCGGGGTGAGCGTCGACAGCAGGCCGGGCCCGCGCGTCATCGGGCCGCCGCCGAAGGTGTTCGCCGTCGTGAGCGGCCGCGGCTCCTCACCCTTCGCACAGTGCCAGATGGCGCCGTCGCCGACGTGGGCGTAGCGCAGGCGCGGTTGCCGATCCTGGTCGAGGACGACCAGATCCAGCGAGCTGACCAGACCGGTCCCGCCAGAGGCGGGCAGAGCGGAGCCGCCGGAGCCGGGTCCGGCAGAGTCGGATGCGACAGTGGCGGGTCCGGCGGGCAGGGTGGCCTCGGATCCGGAAGGGTCGGGTCCGGCGGGCAGGGTGGACTCGGATGCGGCGGTGGCGGGTCCGGCGGCATGGTGCAGGGCGGCGGCGCGTAGCGTGCGGTGGGCCGCGTGGGCGCACTCGCCGAGGTCCTTCTCCCGCGTCCCCGCGTGCTGCGGCCCGGCGGCCACCACCGCTGCCAGGGTGAGGGCCGCCGCGGTGTGGGCGTGTTCCGCGCCGCCCGCGCAGTGCGCCGCCGTGGGGAATGACGGCCGAACAGCCGTCATGCCGCAGGGGGAGCGGCGGATCAGGGTCGGGGGAGGACGGTGATCGACCGCAGCAGAGCCGACCCGAGGAAGCGACCATGCGACCCATCTCCCCATTCGCCGCCACGGCTGGCGCGATCTACCCGCTCACCCCTGCGGCGTGCGTTAATCTGAGACCCGTCTTGTGCTCTCACTGCGAGCGGGCGGCGCATGTCTCACCGCGGTTCCACGAGGTACGACTCGGCGGCCAGGCAACTGGAGCAGGCCGCCGCGCGCATCGGGGCCGGTTCCCGGGCCGTGATCGGCCTGGTGGCGGTCGTCGCGGCGGTCCTCGGCGCCGTGCCGCCCGTCTCGGTGTCGTGGCTGGCGCCCGCGCTGGCGATCCACCTGCTCTGGACCGTTCTCTTCCTGCGGGTGGCCTGGCGCAGGAATCCGCTGCCTTCCTGGCTGGCGGCCGGTGATGTGGCCGTCACCGTCACGCTCTGCCTCGCGCAGCGCCACCTCGTGGCGGTGGACGCGCTCGCCGCGAACGCGAGCTGGATCTCCGGGCTGGTCACCATGAGCGTGATCGTCGCCGGCATCGCCTGGCGGCCTGCGATCGCCGTGCCCGCCGGGCTGGCCGTGGCGGCGGCGTACCTGGTGGGGGCCCGGTTCGCGGTGCCGCATCAGGGCGTTGTGAGCACGCTGGCGATCCACCTCATGCAGATCCTGGCCATCGCGCTGCTGATGACGCTGCTGCGCCGCTGCGCCGCCTCGGCCGACGCATTCCTGCGCGACAGCGCGCGCGCCGAGGTCACGCTCATGGTCGAGCGGCTGCGCCGCGAGGACGAACTCCGCCAGGTCGGCAGCGTCCACGAGACGTCGCTGCACACGCTGACCATGGTCGGCCTGGGCACCTACGACCGGCCGTCGGAAACGCTGCGCCGCCAGGCTGCGACCGACCTGGCGGCGCTGGAACGGCTGCGCGACAGGCCGGATGCGGGCACCGCGGCCATCGCCCTCGACGCCCTGCTCGACGAGGTGGCCGGCCAGGCCACGAGCCTGGAGGTACGCAGGAGCCTGACGCCGGAGACGGTGCCGGGAGACGTCGCCGAGCGGTTCGCCCGCGCCGTCAACGAGGCGCTGGCGAACATCGCCCGGCACGCCGGCGTACGCGAGGCCGAGCTGCTCTCCAGCAGCCGCGACGGCGAGATCAGGGTGGAGGTCGCCGACGCGGGCGCCGGCTTCGACGTCGAACAAGTGCCGCCCGACCGGTTCGGCGTGCGCGGCTCGATCCTCGGCACGATGCGCTCCCTCCCGAACGCCGGCGCCGACATCAGCTCGGGGACCGGCGGTACCCGGGTGAGCCTGTGGTGGCGGCCATGACCGGCGACATCGAGGAGGTGGCGCACCGCTACACGCTCTATTCCGCGATCGGCGCCGTCGTGATCGCCACGGTCTGGCACACGGGCTACGACCTCACCGTCACCATCACCGGCTGGGAGTCCTTCCGCTGGCCCCTGCTCGCGGCCGCCGCCTGGATCGCCTACACCGCCATCGGCGTCGTCGCCGCGCTGTCGTTGTTGCGCACGTTCACCGGCCCGGCCAGGGCCCGCGAGCTGGCCGTCGCCGTGCTCGTCCTGGACGTCGCGGTGATCGTGGCCTGCCGGCCGCAGGACCTGATCGGCCCCATCGACTGGGGATGGGGCTCGGTGGGCTGGCTCGGCGTCATGCTGCTGTGGAACCGGCCGCGCTGGCGGGCCGAGGCCATCGTGTTCCTGTCGGCCAACGCCGGCATCATGCTGGTGGCGATGATCGCCACGGGCACGGTCGACCGCGTCTCCCTCGCCAAATACCTCATGGTCATCGTCGGCAGTGTCACGCTCCAGCTCGGCTACATGGCGGGCTGCCACACCCTGCGCGTGCGCGCCGAGGACGCCGCGCTGCTGGCCCGCCGGCTGGCCGCCGACGACGCCTGGCGCGAGTCCGCCCAGCGCATCCACGCCGACCGGCTCCGCCGCTACGAAGCCATCCGCGAGGTGGCGGAGTCGATGCTCAAGCAGCTCGCCGCCGGGGCCGACCCCGGCGATTCCCGGGTACGCGGCGACTGCACGGCCGGCGCCATGCGGCTGCGGCGGCTCATCACGGAGCGCGAGGAGGTGCCGGACGAGCTGGTGTCCGTGCTGCGCGAGCACATCGACGCGGCCGAGCGGCGGCAGGTCCTGGTGACGGCGCCGCCGTTCGGCGAGCGCCTGCCCGCGCTGCCTGACGGCGTGCGCGAGGACCTCCTCAGAGCACCCGTCGCGGCTCTGGACGGGGCCAGGACGAGGGCCAGGGTGACCGTGTCCGCGATGTCGGCCATGGTGAGCGTGGCGGTCGTCGCCGACAACGACGACCTGCCGGTCAGCCCCGCTCCGGTGCGAGAGCCCAGCGGGGTCGTCGTCACCTATCAGCGGCAGGGAGGGGAGGTATGGGTCAACAGCATCTGGCAGCGCCCATGACAGCGCCCATGACAGCGTCCACGACAGCGTCCACGACAGCGTCCACGACTGGGCCCACGACTGGGCCCCTGACGGTGGCGCTGGTGGAGGACCACCAGGTCGTGGTGGACGGCGTGCGCTCGTGGTTCGGATCGCACGGCCAGGTGGAGCTGGTCGCGCAGGGGCCCACCATCGAGTCGGTCCGCGGCACACCCGCCGACGTGCTGCTGCTCGACCTCAACCTCAACGGCACCATGGTCGTCGACCGGGTCGCCGAGCTGTGCGCCGGCGGGCAGCGGGTCATCGTCTTCTCCGAACACGAGGAGCCCGAGACGGTGCGCGCGGTGCTCGACGCGGGCGCCGCGGCCTTCATCGGCAAGGGGCGGGCGACCCGTGACTCGTGTCTGGAGACGATCCTGGAGGTGGCCGCCGACCGGCCGAGCATGACACCCCCGATGGCTCAGGCCATCGCCACGGACGAAGGGCCGCACCGGCCGCAGCTGTCCGACAAGGAGCGGGCGGCGCTGCTGTTCTGGTTTCAGTCGATGTCGAAGGCCTCGGTGGCGGCGCGGATGGGGATCAAGGAACGGACCGTGCGGCAGTACATCGACCGGGCCAGGGTCAAGTACGCGGCGGCCGGCCGGCCCGCGCCCACCAAGGAGAAGCTGCTCATCTGCGCCATCCAGGACGGTCTGCTCCAGCCCGACGAGGTGACCGTCTACACGTCGCTGGCGGCTCGCACACCCCGATCGGGGGTGAGCGCCTGACCTCGGTCCTCCTGGCAGGAGGGGGCCGGCAGGACCGAGGATCAGGTCAAGGCGAGCGAGCGCTCAGCGCCGACCGCGAATGAGCACGGCGGGATCGAAACCGACCGGGAACGGCGTCGTCAGGTGCGCGACAGCGCCTGCCTTGTGGACGGCCGGCGCGTCATACCTGTCGTCGTCGAGCTCGTAGACGTAGAGGACCGGCTCTTCCTCCAAGTCGATGCGCCAGTAGGCCGGGATGCCCGCCTTCGCATAGGCGAGGGCCTTGAAGCCCTCATCGCGGATGCTGGTGCTCGGGCTGCCCACCTCCACGGCGAGCAGGAGCTCTTCGGGCGAGAACATGAGCTCGTCGGTGTGCAACGACTCTTCGGTCGCGACGACGAAGTCGGGGATGTAGAGGTCGTGGGCGCTGACTCTCAGATTAACGGTCGAAAGGAGCACCAGCTCAGGTGGCGCGGCTTCGTCTAGGATGCGCTGCAGCTGGTAGAGGGCGAGTTGATGCAGCTTTTTGGGAGCAGGGCTCACCAGTAGGCTCCCGTTGCAGAGCTCGTATCGGTTCCCGTCGTCGGGGAACTTGAGCAGGTCATCGACGGTGAACGGCGGCGCACCTGGGAGAACCGTGCGCCCGGTGGTCGGCTCATCCGCGGCCGTTTCGCTCTTCGGTTCGATCGTCGCCATTGCGGTCACCCACTCAGTATCGCGAGCCTCGCCCTTGCCCACATGCTACTTCCCCGCTTTCCGTCACTGTCAGTCACGGAAAACTACGCCCGGGGGTGGCCTGGTTTCCTCCACGGGGTTGAAACTTTCATCCCACTCCCAAAGGTTTCGGGAAAGCCCTTTCCACAGCTCATCCCACAGGTCACCACAAGCAGGGTGACAACGGGTGAGATGTTGACATATCCCGTTATTTGTATGACCTTCCCCGGCCAGATACCGTCCCTGGCAGGAGCGCTCCCAACCACCGGACCCCCGACCGGAACACGGAGACCGCCATGCCCCGAGTCCGACCTCACCCCTGGGCCCAACCCTGGGCGCGGCGCGCCCTCGCGCTGCTGTTGTCCCTGGTGACGGTCTGCGCCATCGCACTGTACGGCCCCATGATCGGTACGGCGTCGGCGCACGGCTCGGTCGTCGACCCGGCGTCCCGCAACTACGGCTGCTGGCTGCGCTGGGGCAGCGACTTCCAGAACCCCGCCATGCAGCAGCAGGACCCGATGTGCTGGCAGGCCTGGCAGGACAACACGAACGCCATGTGGAACTGGAACGGGCTCTACCGCGACAACGTCGGCGGCAACCACCAGGCCGCGATCCCCAACGGCCAGCTCTGCAGCGCCGGCCGGACGCAGGACGGTCGCTACCGCTCGATGGACACCCCGGGGCCGTGGACCATGGCCAACCTCGGCGGCACCTTCGACATCCGGCTGAACGACCAGGCCCGCCACGGCGCCGACTACATCAGGGTCTACATCACCCGCCAGGGCTACAACGCCACCACCACGCCGCTGGGCTGGAACCACCTGGAGCTCGTCCGGGAGACCCCGAGATACGCGCCCGGCGAGACGTACATGATCAACGGCATCAGCAAGGGCTCGCGCACCGGCCGCCACGTGATCTACACGATCTGGAAGGCCTCGCACATGGACCAGACGTACTACATCTGCAGCGACGTCAACTTCAGCTGAGCCACCTCACGCGCCGGGCGCTCGCGCCCGGCGCGTCACCGGCTGGTCGAGGCGCGCACGGCCAGCTCTATCGGATGCACCCGTTCGGTGCCCGCCCGCGCGGCCCCCGCCAGCAGCTCGAACAGCAGCTCGGCGCAGCTCGCCCCGGCCTCGCGCGGCCGCAGGTCGATCGCGGTGATCGGCGGATCGGCGAGCCGGGTGGCGGCGCTGTCGACGCACGAGGCGAGCAGCACGTCGCCGCCGGCCTCGCGCAGCAGAGGCGCCACCTCGGTCGCCGCGCCCGCGGGCGCGCACACCAGGGCGTCGAGCGGCTCCGAACGGAGCAGGTCGCGGGCGGCGGCACGGATCTCGTCGCCCGTCGCGTCGAAGGACACCCGCCGGACGAGCGGCACAACCCCCTGATCGGCGCACCAGCCGAGATAGCCGCGGTGCAGGCTGGCCGCCCAGTCGCTCTCGTCGCCGGCCACGATGAGCGCGGGCCGTGCCGCCCCCGCCGACCGCAGGTGGCCGAGCAGCCGGGCGAGCATCTCGGCGTGCTCGGACCACACCACGCCGTCGGCCTGCCGGTCGCCGGGGAACCGTTCGCAGGAGACCGTCGGCAGGCCCGTCGCCATCAGGCTCTCCACCACCGGGTCGCCGCCGAGCGGGTCGCCGAGCACCAGGCCGTCGACACGCGGCGGGCGTGGGCGCCGCTGGCCCGAGGTGATCAGCGTGACGTCGTAGTCGTGCCGCGCGGCCTGCTCGACCACGCCGAACACGAATGACATGTAGTAGGACGAGCGGGTGAGCACCTCGGGCACGTGCAGGCCGATGGTGCCGGTGCTGGCCCTGCGCAGGTGGCGGGCCGAGCCGTTGGGCACGTAGCCCAGCCGCTCGGCGACCTGGGCGACCGCCGCGCGCGTCGCCTCGGACACCCGCCCGGAGCCGCGCAGAGCGTCGGAGGCCGTGGTCTTGGACACCCCCGCCTCCTTGGCGACGGTGAGGATGGTGACCGGCTCGTCTGTCTGCACGCCCCGCATCGTAGCCCGCCCGGTAAACGATGCGTTTCACCTGGGCTCCGGGTCTTGTCTAGCTTCCGCCCTCCGCATTAGGTTGGCGCGAAACCTTTGCCGGAACGTTCCGGCATCAGAAAGGGGCGGAGTGTTGCACCTGACCACCGGGAAGCGTCCCCATCCTCTCGATCCCCTCGCCGCGCAGGAGATCGACGAGGTCAGGCGGGTCCTGCTCGACGAGGGCCTGCTGACCGAGCGGGTGCGCGTGGCCTACCTCGGGCTGGAGGAGCCGCCGAAGGACGAGGTGCTGGCCGGCGAGGAGAGCACGCCCTCCGGCCGCCGCGCCCGGGTGCTCCTCATCGACCTCGCCACCGAGACGTCCGCCGATGTGATCGTGTCGCTCGGCGCCGGAGAGGCGGGCGCGCGGGTGGAGTCGCGTACGCCGATCGACCCGGTCGAAAGCGGCCAGGTGCCGATGCTGGACGAGGATCACGCGCTGGTCAGGCAGGTGCTCAGGGCCGACGCGGGCTGGGCCGGGGCGCTCGCGCGCCGCGGGATCACCGACCCGGCGGGCGTCTACCTGGCCGCGCTCAGCGCGGGCCACTACGGCCTGCCGGCAGAGGAGGGCCGCCGGGTGGCGCGGGTGCTGGCGCACGTGATGCCCACACCGCAGAGCCTGCCGTGGGCGCACCCGGTGGACGGCCTGGTCGCATACGTCGACCTGGTCAAGGGCGAGGTCATGGAGATCGTCGACACCGGCCCGCAACCCGTCCCCGCGGAGCCCGGCGACTACGCTCAGGGGCCGCACCGCACCACGCAGAAGCCGATCCACATCACCCAGCCGGAGGGCCCCAGCTTCACCGTGGACGGCCCGCTCGTCACCTGGGAGAAGTGGAGCCTGCGGCTCGGCTACGACATGCGCGAAGGCCTCACCCTGCACCAGATCGGATTCGAGGACGGCGGCCGCACCAGGCCCGTCGTCTACCGGGCGTCGGTGGCCGAGATGCTGGTGCCGTACGGCGACCCGAGCCCGGTCCGGTTCTGGCAGAACTACTTCGACACCGGCGAATACCAGCTCGGGAAGCTGGCCAACTCGCTGGAGCTCGGCTGCGACTGCCTCGGCGAGATCACGTACTTCGACGCCGTCGTCACGGACGGCGCCTGCGTGCCCAAGGTGATCACGAACGCCATCTGCATGCACGAGGAGGACTACGGCGTGCTCTGGAAGCACACCGATCCCGCCAACGGGTCCAGGGAGACTCGCAGGCAGCGCCGCCTGGTCATCTCGTTCTTCGTCACCGTGGGCAACTACGACTACGGCTTCTACTGGTACCTCTACCTCGACGGCACCATCGAGCTGGAGGTGAAGGCCACCGGCATCGTCTTCACCGCCGCCTACGACGACAGGGCCGCCCCGTACGCGTCGGAGGTCGCGCCCGGGCTGGCGGCCCCCTACCACCAGCACCTGTTCAGCGCCCGGCTGGACATGACGGTGGACGGCGTGGCCAACGCGGTGGAGGAGGTCGAGGTGACCCGCCTGCCGATGGGCCCCGGCAACCCGTACGGCAACGCCATCGGCAGGGCCGTCACCCGCCTGCGCACGGAACGCGAGGCCCGGCGCGACGCCTACCTCGCCGCCGAGCGCACCTGGCACGTCGTCAACCCCTCGGCGCGCAACCGCCTGGGCCGCCCGGTCGGGTACGCGCTGTACCCCGAGGGCAAGCCCACCCTGCTCGCCGCCGAGGGCTCCTCGATCCGCCGCCGCGCGGAGTTCGCCACGCGGCACCTGTGGGTCACCCGCTACCACCCAGCGGAGCGTTACCCCGCCGGGGATCTGGTCAACCAGCATCCCGGCGGCGCGGGACTGCCCGCCTACACCAGGGCCGACCGCGACATCGACGGGCAGGACATCGTGCTGTGGCACACGTTCGGCCTCACGCATTTCCCCCGCGTGGAGGACTGGCCGATCATGCCGGTCGACACGTGCGGGTTCGTACTCAAGCCGGTCGGGTTCTTCGACCGGAACCCCACGCTCGACGTCCCGCCGAGCGCCGCCGAACGTTCCTGCCACTAGAGGAGTAGAGGCCCATGCGTCCCATACGCCTGGCCTGCGGTGTCGCGGCCGCCCTGCTGGCTACGGCCTGCGCCGCCACCGGAACGACCACCCAGCCCTCCACCGGCCCGCAGGCGGAGGCCGCGCCCGGCTACCTCGCCGTGGCCGACGACGCGCTGCCCTCGGGCGGCACGCTCAACCTGCAGGTCCACATCGACAGCGGTGCGGCCACCGGCTACGACCCGCAGCTCGCCGACGTCGCCACCACCTGGCAGCTGCTCTCGCTGGCCTACGAGACCCTGGTCACCGTGGGCCCCGACTTCAGCGTCCAGCCGCTGCTGGCCGAGAAGTGGGAGACGCCCTCGCCCACCGAGTACGTCTTCCACCTGCGCGAGGACGTCTCGTTCAGCAACGGCAGGAAGATGACGGCCGACGACGTGGTGGGGAGCTTCGAACGGCTGCTCGCGTCCGAGTCGGTGTGGCGCGGCCAGCTGGGCCCGGTCAAGTCGGTCGCCAAGGACGGTGACCACACGGTGAAGGTCACGCTGAAGGAGCCGTACACGCCGTTCCTGGCGGCCCTGGCCAACGTGCCCGCCGCGGTCCTGCCGATGAAGGAGGTCAACGACAAGTCGGTCGATCCTGCCACCACGCTGCTCGGCACCGGGCCGTACACGGTGGACAGCCACCGCCAGGACGTGTCGTGGACGTTCAAGCGCAACGACAAGTACTGGGCGAAGGGCAAGCCCGCGGCCGACACCCTCAACATCACCATCGCCCCCGAGGAGGCCGCGCGCGTCGCCGCCCTGCAGAACGGCAGCGCCGCCCTGGCCACGCTGGGCAACGTCGACTCGGCCGGCATGCTGGCCGGTGCCCGTGACGTGCAGGTCGTCACCCAGGCCACCACGGACTTCTACTACCTGATGCTCAACACGAAGGCGCCGAACTCGCGGAGCTCGAAGTTCGCCGACCCCAGGGTCCGCCAGGCGATCACCATCGCACTCGACCAGCAGCAGATCGCCGACATCGCGCTCGGCGGCAAGGGCAGGCCGAGCGCCGTCACCCCCGCGGGTCTGCCGGGCGCCTGCGACCCGGCCGCCCTGCCTTCGGCCTCGAAGGGCATCGACGAGGCCAAGAAGCTGCTGGCCGAGGCCGGCGCCCAGAACCTGACGTTCACGCTCAGCATCTACGCCACCCAGCCGGCCCCCGCGGTCGCCCAGGTCATCCAGCAGAACCTCCAGCAGGCCGGCATCACCGTCAAGATCGAGCAGATGGACGAGGCCGGCTGGTCCGGCAAGGTGTACGGCAAGGTGCCCGCCGAGTTCGACGCCGCCCTGTCGTGGTTCGCCGGATACGCCGACCCCGGCATGGTCACCAAGTGGTGGAACCCGGAGGAGGCCGGCTTCAACGTCGGCTTCATGACGCCCGACAAGGAGCTGAACGCGCTCATCGACGCGGCGGGCAAGGAGCCCGCCGGTGCCGCACGCGAGAAGGCGCTGGCCGCCGTGTGCGCCAAGGCCGACGCTGACGCGCAGATGATCCCGCTGGTCACCCGTCCCGCCACGGTCGCCTTCAGGAGCGACGCGCTCAGCCCCAGCCTCTACTCCACCGAGGGCTACGGCAACGTGCTGCGCCTGGTCGCCGACGCCCGCGTGAAGAAGTCCCAGTAACGATGCGGCTGCTGATGTGGTGGTCCGGCCGGGCGCTCAGCTCGGCCGCCACGCTCCTGGGCGTCTCCGTGCTGATTTTCGCGGCCGTGCGCCTGATGCCCGGCGGCTTCGCGGAGACCGTGCTGGGCCCGTTCGCCACCGCCGAGCAGAAGGCGGAGCTGGCCACCCGCTACGGTCTGGACCAGCCGGTGTTCATGCAGTACGGCCACTGGCTGGGCGCCGTCGCGGGCGGCGACTTCGGCATCTCCATGATCAGCCGCCAGCCGGTCGGCACGGAGCTGCTGGCCCGCCTGCCGGTGACCGCCGAGCTGTCCCTGCTGGCCGTGGCCGTCAGCGTGCTGGCCGGGGTGCCCCTCGGTGTGCTCACCGCCGTGCGCGCGGGCCGGAGCCCGGGCGGCGGCGGGGCCGCCGGGCGGCTGCTCAGCGGGCTCGGCGTCAGCGTTCCTGAGTTCGTGCTGGGCAGCCTGGTCGTCTTCGTCTTCTCCCGGTACGCGCTCGGCCTGGAGGTCGGCCCATGGGTGCCGCTCACCCAGGACCCCGCCCGCAACCTCGCCACGATGGTGCTGCCGGCCGCCGTCCTGTCGGTGTTCGCCATCTCCGTCACGGCCAGGACCACCCGCGACGCCGTCATGGGCGTGCTGGTCGAGCCGTACGTCACGGCCGCCGTCGGGCGCGGCGAGTCGCCGTGGTTCATCGTCAGGCACCACATCCTGCGCAACGCCGCAGCGCCGGTGGTCACGCTGCTCGGCACGATCACCGCGTACCTGCTGGGCGGGGCGCTGATCGTCGAGCACGTGTTCAACCTGCCGGGCGTCGGCTCTTACATCGTGCAGGCCGTCGGCCGCCGCGACTACGCGGTCGTGCAGGCCGGCGTGCTGCTGGCGGCCGGCGTGTTCATCGTCATGAACGTGGTCATCGACCTGCTCGTCGGGGTGCTCGATCCCCGGCTCGGCGTCACGGCGGGGAGGCGCTCATGAAGAGGCTGGACCGGCTGTCCCTCGGCGGGCTGGCCTGCCTGCTGGTCCTGGTGCTGTTCGCGCTGGGCTCGCTCGCCGGGGCCGGGGGAGACCCGGACGCGATCGTCGGCCCGCGCCTCCAGCCGCCGGGCCCCGGCTGGTGGCTGGGCACCGACAACCTGGGCCGCTCGATGGTGCCGCGCGTCATGGAGGGCGTGGGCACGACGCTGCTGTTGTCGTCGATCGCCGTGCTGGTGACGGCGGCGGTCAGCGCGACGTTCGGCATCATCGCCGGATACCGTGGCGGCTACCTCAACGAGCTGGTGATGCGCCTGGTGGAGGTCCTCTATTCCTTCCCCGCGATCGTGCTCGCCGTCCTGGTCGCCGCCGTGGTCGGCCCCGGCCAGGTCGCGGCGCTGGCCAGCATCGTGCTGGTGACGATCCCGCTCATGACCCGGCTGGTGCGGGCCGCCGCCGTGGCCGTGTCGCAGCGCGACTACGTCACCTCCGCGGTCATCAGCGGCGCGCGGCTGCCGCGCGTGCTCGGCCGTCACGTGCTGCCGAACGTGGCCGGCACGATCGCCGTGCAGGGCACGTACGCGCTGTCCGTCGGCATCGCGGTCGAGGGCGGGCTGAGCTTCCTCGGCTTCGGCGTGCAACCGCCGCAGGCCTCGCTCGGCGTGCTCATCCAGCAGGGCGGCACCTACATGATCGCCGCGCCCTGGCTGGTCCTCGGCCCCGGGGTGGTGCTGGTGGCGGCGATCCTGGCGATCAACGTGGTGGGCGACGGGCTGCGCGACCGGCTCGAACCCCGGGAGACGAGGTCACTCACATGAGCCTGCTCTCAGTACGGGACCTGGTGATCGACTACGCGGAGACCCGTGCCCTCGACGGGGCCGACCTGGAGGTCGCGCAAGGGGAGAAGGTCGGGCTCGTGGGCGAGAGCGGCTCGGGCAAGTCCACGCTCGGCTCCGCCGTCGGGCGGCTGCTGCCGCGGTCGGCGCGGCGCGGCGGCGGGGAGGTGCTGGTCGCAGGGGAACCGGTGTTCGACCTGCCCCCGGCGGGGGTGCGCCGGCTGCGCAGGAAACACCTCGGGTTCGTCTTCCAGGACCCGATCGGCTCGCTCGACCCGACGATGCGCGTCGGCGCCCAGCTCCGGCTCGTCCTCGGACGCGGCGCCGATGTCAGCGTCCATCTGGAGCGGGTCAAGCTCGACGACCCGCGCGTGGCGCGCGCGTACCCGCACCAGTTGTCGGGCGGCATGGCGCAGCGGGTGGCGGTCGCGATGGCCATGGCCACCTCGCCCGAGCTGCTCGTCGCCGACGAGCCGACCGCGGCGCTGGACAGCCAGGTGCGCGAGGAGGTGCTGAACGTGGTGTTCTCGCTGGCCGCCGACGCGGGGACGAGCCTGCTGTGGCTCAGCCACGACCTGCCCGCCGTCGCCCGCCGCTGCGACCGGGTCGCGGTCATGTACGGCGGCCGCGTCGTCGAGCACGGCCCGGCCCGCGAGGTGCTCGGCAAGCCCGCCCACCCGTACACGGCGGCGCTGGCCGGGTCGGCGCCCGCGGCGGCGGCCCACGGCGCCCGCCTGGAGCCGGTGCCGGGACGGCCGCCCGTGCTCACCGGGCCGTCGCCGGGCTGCGCGTTCGCCCCGCGCTGCGCGCTCGCCGTCGACCGCTGCCACCACGAGCGCCCCCAACCGGTCAGGGTGCGCGACCAGGACGTCCTGTGCCACCGGGCCGGCGAGGTGACGGCATGACCGGCGACACGCCAGGGACTGAGGCGATCCTCGAACTCGACGACGTCACCGTCACCTTCACGGCCGGGCCGCCGCTGCGGCGCATCCGGCTGGACGCCATGAAGCACGTCTCCCTGTCCGTGACCAAGGGGGAGACTTTCGGCCTGGTGGGGGAGTCCGGCTCGGGCAAGACGACCACCAGCCGGGTGGCGCTCGGCCTGCACCGGCCCACGAGCGGCGCCGTCAGGTTCGACGGCCGTCCCTTCCCCAAGCGGCGGCGCGAGCTGGCGGGCCGGATGCAGGCCGTGCTCCAGCACCCGCACTGGTCGCTCAACCCGAGGATGCGCGTCGGCCAGAGCGTCGCCGAGCCCCTGACGGTGCTCGGCCGCCCCGAGGGGGATCTGGTCACGGAGATGCTCGGCCACGTCGGCCTCGAGGAGTCGTTCGCCGCCCGCTACCCGCACGAGCTCTCCGGCGGCCAGCGGCAGCGCGTCTCCATCGCCCGCGCGCTGGTCACCAGGCCCGACTTCATCGTCTTCGACGAGGCGGTCAGCGCGCTGGACGTGTCCGTGCAGGTGCAGATCCTCAACCTGGTCAAGGATCTCCAGGGGGAGTACGGCTTCAGCGCGCTGTTCATCTCCCACGACCTCGGCGCGGTCCGCTACGTCGCCGACCGGATCGCGGTGATGCGCTCGGGCGAGGTCGTGGAGACAGCCGACACCGCCACCTTCTACGCCGCGCCCGCCCACGAGTACTCACGGCAACTACTGGAGGCCCTATGACCGACGAGCCACGGCTCGCCCAGCCGTCCGCGTTCGCCGCGGGGGTGCCGCGCAACGCGGACCTGCCGCTGACCCCGCAGCCCAGCCCCGGGCGCGGATCCGTGACGTTCGACCTGCCCGGCGTGCACGTCGGCACCGCCGAGTACGGCGAGGGCCCCACCGGCTGCACCGTGATCCACGTTCCCGCGGGCGCGCGCACGGCGGTGGACGCCCGCGGCGGCGCGGTCGGGATGAGCGGCGGCTACGACTTCAACCACGCCATCTGCCTGGCGGGCGGCTCGGTCTACGGGCTGGCCGCGGCGGCGGGGGTGAGCGACGAGCTGCTCGCCCGCAGGGACAACCGGACCAGGTGGGACGACCTGCAGCTCGTGTCCGGCGCGGTCATCTACGACTTCTCCTGCCGCGACAGCGCCGTCTATCCGGACGCCGAGCTGGGCCGGGCCGCGCTGCGCCAGGCGCGGGAGGGCCGGTTCCCCGTGGGCCGGTGTGGCGCGGGCCGCACGGCCAGCGCGGGCAAGGTCGAGTTCGGCAGGGCCGAGTTCGCCGGGCAGGGGGCCGCGTTCGGCGCGTTCGGCGAGGCCAAGGTGCTGGTCGCGACCGTGGTCAACGCCGTGGGCACGGTGGTGGACCGGGACGGCCGGATCGTGCGCGGCAACTACCACGCCGACGAGGGGGTCCGGCGCCACCCGCGCGACGACTACGCCGAGACGATCGGCGAGCCCGCTCCGGCCGTCATGGGCAACACCACGCTGACCGTGATGGTGACGAACGTGCGGTTGGCGGACGTCGAGCTGCTCCAGGTGGGCAGGCAGGTGCACAGCTCCATGCACCGCGGCATCCAGCCGTTCCACACCCTGACGGACGGCGACGTGCTGTTCGCGATGACCACCGACGAGGTGGATCTGGCGGGCGTCAAGCCGACGGGCCTCGGGACGCTGGCGTCCGAGGTCGCCTGGGACGCGGTCCTGAGCGCGGTGGAATAGGCATGCACACCTTCCCTCATTACGCCGCCGCGGACCCGGCGCAGGTGTCCGCACTGATCAGGGAGAACCCGTTCGCGCTGGTCGTGAGCGCGGGGGACGGCGTGCCCGTCGCCACGCACGTGCCGGTCATCCTCGAAGGTGCCGCCGTCGCCGGCGGCACGCTGCTCGGCCACATGGCCCGCGCCAACCCGCACTGGCGCTCGTTCGAGGGCTCGCCCGACGTGCTGGTGATCTTCTCAGGACCGCACGGGTACGTCTCGCCCACCGTGTACGCCACCGACCCGGCCGTGCCGACCTGGGACTACGCGGCCGTGCACCTGACCGGCCGGGTGGAGCTCGTGGACGACGCGCTCGACGTGGTGGAGCGGACGGTCACGGCCCTGGAGTCGCTGCGGGATCCCGCGTGGGAGCCCACTCCGGCGTCTCGTGACCGGTTCCGCGCTCTGGTGCCGGGGGTGGTGGCGTTCCGGGTCCACGTGCGTACGGAACAGAGCATGTTCAAGCTGAGCCAGGACCTCGACGCGGAACGGTACGCCAGGGTCCGCGACTCGGTGGCCGCCGGGAACCCGGGACTCGCGGAGCTGATGCGCAGAGCCGGGTGCCCAGCGCTGACCGACGGCGCTGATGGACAGGACCGACGGACAGGGCGGAGGGTCGAGTCATGACATTTCCCGCTTTCACGTCCAGCCAGGGTGAACCCCGATCCCGCGGCGAGGAGCTCGGCTCCCACCGCCGCGCGGCCATCGCCGCCAACCTCGCCGGCTACACCGACCTGTTCAGGGTCGCCGGCGCCACCCCCGCGCAGGTCCGCGCGTGGGGCGAGCAGGCGCTCGACCGCAGCGCCGCCTGGGCGCCCCGGCTGGCCGACGAGGTCGCCGGGATCGCGTCCGGGGCCGGGCTGGAGCCGTGGCAGGTCGCCGTGGTCAACGCCAGGACCGAGATCCTGGCCGCCCTCCACGCGACCGGCGAGGGGGAGTGCTCGACCTCCGTCGTGCTGCCGGGCCCCGGCCTGCCGCCGCGTACGGTGCAGACCTGGGACTGGCACGACCACCTGCGCGACGCCCCCATGTTGTGGGAGTTCGAGCCCAGCCCCGGGCACGTCGTGCGCACGTTCACCGAGTCGGGGGCGCTGGCCAAGATCGGGGTGAACTCGGCGGGCCTGGGCGTGCACTTCAACATCCTGCGCCACGACGCCGACACCGCCGAGATCGGCGTGCCCGTGCACCTGATCGCCCGCCGCATCCTGGACGAGGCGGCCACCGTCGAGGAGGCCGCCGGCATCGCCCGCTCGGCCACGGTCTCGGCCTCCACCGTCATCACCGCCGTGACCGCGGGCGGCGCGGGAGCGATCGAGATCTCCCCGGCCGGCGTGGCCGTCATCCCGCCCGATCCCGGCGGCGTCCTGCTGCACTGCAACCACTTCCTCGACCCGGCGCTGGCCGAGGGGGAGCGGCACGCCACCGAGCGGCCCGGCACGTACGCCCGCCTGCGGCACCTGCGCGACCACGCAGGGGAGCTGAGCGGCGACGACCTCACCAAACGTGCGCTCGCCCTGCTCAGCCACGGCCCCGACGACGCGCCCGTGTGCGCACACCCCGACCCGGCGCAGCCGATCGACCAGCGGTGGGAGACGCTGGCCACCATCGGGCTCGACGTGCGGGCCGGGCGGCTGCGGGTGCACCAGGGCGGGCCCTGCCAGGTCACCGAGGCGACCTGGCAGACGTTCTGATCAGCGGCCCGTCAGCTGAACGCGCCGATCCCGGTGAGCGCCTTGCCCAGCACCAGCGCGTGGATCTCCGATGTCCCCTCGTAGGTCAGCACGGACTCCAGGTTCACGGAGTGCCTGATCACCGGGTATTCCAGGGTGACGCCGCTCGCGCCGAGCAGCGTGCGGCACTTCCTGGCGATCTCCAGGGCCTCGCGCACGTTGTTCAGCTTGCCGGCGCTCACCTGCTCGGGGGTGATCGTGCCGGCCTCCTTCAGCCGCCCGAGGTGGACCGCGAGGAGCAGGCCCTTGCCCAGCTCCAGCGCCATGTCGGCGAGCTTTTCCTGGGTGAGCTGGAAGGAGGCGAGCGGCCTGGCGAACACCTCGCGGTCGCCCGCGTACGCGATCGCGGTCTCCAGGCAGTCGAGCGCCGCCCCCATCGACCCGAACACGATCCCGAACCGCGCCTCGTTGAGGCAGCCCAGCGGCCCGGACAGGCCCCTGGCGCCCGGCAACATCGCCTCGCCGGGCAGCCGCACCCCGTCGAGCACCAGCTCGCTGGTCACGCTGGCGCGCAGCGAGATCTTGTGCTTGACGTCGTTCACGGTGAAGCCCGGTGCGCCCGCGGGGACCAGGAAACCCCTGACGCCCTCGTCCGTGCGGGCCCAGACCACCGCGACGTCCGACACCGAGCCGTTGGTGATCCACATCTTGGTGCCGTTCAGCACCCAGTCGCCGCCCTCGCGCTTGGCCGTGGCGCGCATGCCCCCGGGGTCGGAGCCGAAGTCGGGCTCGGTCAGGCCGAAGCAGCCGATGCGCTCGCCGGCCGCCATCGCGGGCAGCCACTCCTGCTTCTGCTCCTCGCTGCCGTACTTCCAGATGGCGTACATGGCCAGCGACCCCTGCACCGACACCAGGCTGCGCAGCCCGGAGTCGGCCGCCTCCAGCTCCAGGCAGGCCAGCCCGTACGAGACCGCGCCCATGCCCGCGCAGCCGTAGCCGTCGAGGTGCATGCCGAGCACGCCGACCGAGCCGAGCGTGCGGGCCAGCTCGCGCGCCGGCAGCTCGCCGTCCTCGAACCAGCCGGCGACGTGCGGCCGGATCTCCCGGTCGCAGACGCGCCTGACCGTGCTCCTGATCTCGCGTTCCTCGTCGGTCAGCAGCGTGTCGAGGGCGAACAGCGCGGTGGGTGCGATCATGGCCTCTCCATATTTGGATCCAATATTGAAAATCCAATATGCCACGGTTAGGGTGCGTTGACCATGGACGTTCTCAATCTCATCGACGGCCGCTGGGCCGAGGGGGACGGCGAGGAGTTCGCCGACACCAACCCCGCACGACCGGGCGAAGTGGTGGCACGCGGGCGCTTCGCCTCCGGCTCCGAGGTCGAGCGGGCCGTGTCCGCCGCCAGGAAGGCGGCGCCCGGCTGGGCGGCCACCCCCCATCACGACCGCGCCGCAGTCCTCACCGCCGCCGCCGACCTCGTGGACGCCGAGGCCGACGCGTGGGGCGCCGAGCTGTCCCGCGAGGAGGGCAAGACGCTGCCCGAAGCGGTCGGCGAGGTGCGCGGCGCGGCCCGCATCCTGCGCTATCACGCGTCCGAGGCCGACCGGGAGAACGGCGAGGTCTACGCCTCCCCGCGCCCCGGCGAGAACGTCCTCGTCGTCCGCAAGCCGATCGGCGTCGCCGGCCTGATCACGCCGTTCAACTTCCCCATCATCATCCCCGCCTGGAAGATCGGCCCCGCGCTCAGCCACGGCAACACCGTGGTGTGGAAGCCGTCCTCCCTCGTGCCGCTGCTGGCGTACCGGCTGGCGCAGGCGCTGACCGCGGCGGGCCTGCCCGACGGCGTGCTCAACCTCGTCTACGGCGAGGCCGTCGCGGGCTCCGCCATCGTCGACCACCACGGCGTGGACGCCGTGTCGTTCACCGGCTCCACGGCGGTCGGCCGGGCGGTCATCGCCCGCTGCGGCGAACTGGGCAAACCCGTGCAGACGGAGATGGGCGGCAAGAACGCCTCCGTCGTGCTCGCCGACGCCGACCTCGACCACGCCGCCGAGCAGGTGTGCCTGGGCGCGTTCCGGTCCACCGGGCAGAAGTGCACGGCCACCTCACGGCTCATCGCGGACTCCGGCGTGGCCGACGAGCTGCTCGAACGGGTGGCGGAACGCGCCGCGCGGCTGGTCGTGGGCGACCCGCTGAAGGCGGGCGTCGACATGGGCCCCCTCGTCAGCTCGGCCGCCCGCGACCGGGTGACCGCCGGGGTGACGCGGGCCGTCGGCGAGGGCGCCAGGCCGCTGGCCGGCTCGGAACCGCACGCCGGTGAAGGATGGTTCGTGCCGCCGACCGTGCTCGACCTGCCGGGCACCGGCGTGGACTTCTGGCGTACCGAACTGTTCGGGCCCGTCGTGGGAGCCGTGCGGGCGTCCGGCGCGGAGGAGGCGCTGCGCCTGGCGAACCTCAGCGACCACGGGCTGTCCGCCGCGATCTTCACCCGCGACCTGGGAGTGGCGCTGTCGGCCGTCGACCGGGTGGAGGTCGGCGTGTTGCACATCAACTCCGAGTCCGCGGGGACGTTCCCGTACGTGCCGTTCGGCGGGCACAAGCAGAGCGGATTCGGGCCCAAGGAGCAGGGACGGGCGGCCAGGGAGTTCTTCACCCGGACGGTGACCGTCTACCTCGGGGCGCCCGCGTGACCGGTGGGGCGCTGTCCGGGCTGCTGGTGGCCGACTTCAGCCGGGTGCTGGCCGGGCCTTACGCCACGATGCTGCTGGCGGATCTGGGCGCGGAGGTCGTCAAGGTGGAGCGGCCGGGCACGGGGGACGACACCCGCGCCTGGGGGCCTCCGTACGCGCCCGGCGGGCAGGCGACCTACTTCCTCGGCGTCAACCGCAACAAACGCTCGGTCGCCCTCGACCTCGGCGACACGGCGGACCTGGAGGTCGCGCGGGCGCTGGCCACCCGGGCCGACGTGCTGGTGGAGAACTTCCGGCCGGGCACGATGGACCGGCTCGGGCTCGGCTACGACGCGCTGCGCGCGCCTAACCCGGGGCTGGTGTACTGCTCGATCACCGGGTTCGGGTCGGGCGCCGGGGCGGGGCTGCCGGGGTACGACCTGATCGCGCAGGCCGTGGGCGGCTTGATGAGCGTCACGGGCGAACCGGGCGGGACCGGCACCAAGGCGGGCGTGGCTCTCGTGGACGTCATCACCGGCCTGCACGCCGCCCTCGGTGTCCTGGCCGCCCTCCGCCACCGCGACCACACGGGCGAAGGCGGCCACGTCACCGGAGCCGGCCGGCCGCATCCGGGTGGTGGTCCTGGCGGCGGGCAGCGGGTCGAGGTGTCGTTGCTCTCCTCCCTCCTGTCGGCGCTGACCAACCACTCCTCCGCCTACGCCGCCGCCGGCGTGGTGCCGGAGGCCATGGGCAACCGGCATCCCAGCATCGTCCCGTACGAGGTGTTCCACGCGGCCGACCGCCCGCTGGTGATCGCGGCCGGGAACGACCGCCAGTTCCAGGCCCTCTGCGCGGTGCTCGACCGGCCCGACCTCGCCGTGGACCCCCGGTACGCCACCAACGCGGGCAGGGTCGCCGCCCGCGACGGGCTCGTCGCCGCACTCGACGCCGTCCTGCGGGAACGTCCGGCGGACGAGTGGTTCGGGCTGCTCACCGCCGCCGGGGTGCCCTGCGGCCCGATCAACGACCTGGCCGGCGCGTTCGCGCTCGCCGAGGAGCTCGGCCTGGAGCCGTCCGTACGGCTCGGCGGGACCGGCCAGGTCGCCGCCCCCGTACGCCTCGGCGCCACCCCGCCCTCCTACCGCCGTCCGCCGCCGGAGCTCGGGCAGGACGACGCCTGGGTTCGTGAGATATTGGGGCCGTGAGTTCGGACGGGGCAGGGCGCAGGCCGCCGACGGCCCAGCAGTTCGTGCTGGCCGAGCTGCGCCGCGCCATCACGACCGGCCGCCTGCGCCCCGGAGCCCCCATCAGGCAGGACGCGCTGGCGGAGGAGCTCCAGGTCAGCCGGGTGCCGCTGCGCGAGGCGCTCAAGACGCTCGAGGGCGAGGGCCTGGTCACCTACAAAGCGCACAAGGGCTACTGCGTCGCGACGCTCTCGCTCGACGACCTGCGCGAGGTCTACCGCATCCGCGAGCTGCTGGAGGAGGAGGCCGTGCGCCGGGCCGTGCCCCGTCTCACCGACGCCGACTTCGACCGGCTGGAGGCCGCGCAGAGCGACGTCGAGCGGGCCGCCGCAGCGGGCGACGTGCTCGCCATGGCCACCGCCAACCGGCTGTTCCACATGACGTTGTTCGACTGCGCGGGCATGCCCCGGCTGGCCCGGCTGATCAGGACCTTGTGGGACACGACAGACGCCTACCGGTCGATGTACTACGGCGAGGGGGGCAACCGCGAGCGGGTCGTCAAGGAGCACCGGGCCACCCTCGACGCGCTCCGCCGACGCTCCGCCGACGAGGCCGTCGCCACCCTCGACGTCCACCGCGACCACGCGGTCACCGAGCTGGAGTCCCTGCTCCCCGCGTCACCCTGAGAGCGCGCGCGTCGTCCGCGCGGGGCCCGCGGACGTTACTCCGTGTGCTCCCACGTCTCCCGCTGATCGGGGTCGAGGTCGATGGGGGGCAGGTGCAGCAGGTGCAGGTGCGCCATCTCCACCAGTTCCTCCGTGGTGACGTCGAGCAGGGCATCGTAGTCCCTGCGGGACACGTCGAGGGTGAAGCTTCCTCCCGAGCCGTCGTCCAGGACGGCGGTGACCAGGCACCGGTACACCCCGCGCCCTTCGGTGCCGAAGACCACCGCGAACAGAGACCGGATCCGGCTCCGGTGGGCGGACATCCAGCCCGGCCGGCCGACGGCGGAGCGGCCCTGGTCGCGGGCGGTCCGCGCGAGCCGGTCATAGTCGGCCAGGGACGGCTTCTTGATGTCGCCCCGGCCGCCGGGCGAGTAGAGGTCGAGGCTCGGCCACTTCCGGCTCCCGAAGATACGCATCAGCTTCTCCCGAAGTGTCGTTCATCGCCCGCCTGCCCGCCCGGCCGAGGGGCCTCGACGCCCCGTTCGCGCAGGTCCGCGAGTTGCGCGCAGGTCTGCTCAGGGGCGGCTCCCGCAGCCTGCGGGCGCTCCCGAACGCCGGCCGCCAGGTTCACGGCGGTCGTCAGGGCGTCGCCGAGCCTAGCCGAGTCACGCATCGCCCGGACGGTCACCGACTCCAGACGCCAGACGCCCCGCGAACCGGCTGACCGCATGGACGAGGTCTCCGGCGGCCATCCGGAGCCGCATCCCTTCGCCCGGCTCAGGGTGGTGCGAGGCTCGCGGCGACGCCGTCGAGCACCAGTTTCAGCTTGCGGTCGAACCACGTCGTGGCCGGGTCCGTGAGCGCCTGCCGCATGATGGGAGCGAGCTCCGGGCCCACCGCCTCGGCCCAGGCGTCGGCCGTGCTGTCGCGGACGACGCTCGCGCCGGCCGGCGCGTCGAGCTGCTTGCCCCTGCTGAACACGTCGATGGTCAGGTCGAAGACGGTGTCGGCGGCGAGGAAGGCGTTCTCGACCGTGAAGCCGCAGTCGGTCAGGCGGCGCACCGCCGCGCCGAAGCGGAGCATCACCTGCTCGGGGAAGCGGGTGAGCCTGAGGAACTCCTTGATCAGCCCCGGATGCCGCTCCAGCAGACGCCAGAGCGCGGCGGCCTGCGCCTCCAGGTCGGAGCGCCACTCACCGGTGGGCTCCGGCCAGGCGGCGGCGGCGACGGCCCTGTTGATCGCCACCATGACCAGTTCCTCGCGGTCGGCGACGTGGCGGTAGAGGGCCGAGTGAGCGACCTGGAGCCGGTCGGCGACGGTGGCGAGGGTGAGGTTGTCGAAGCCGACCGCGAGGGCGGCGTCGGCGATGGCAGGCCGGGTGATGCGCGGGGGACGGCCGCGCGGGCGGCCGCGCACGCGCCACTCTCGCCCGGAAACCTCGTGGCCCGTCTGCTCGCCGCCCATCACGCTCCCCGATCCCCGCTCATGCGCCCGCCCCTCGCACGAGCACGTCGCGACGGGGGCGGCTCGCCGGACTCATGCCGGCTGGGTCAATCGCCAGCCACGGGCTCGCGTTCGTTCCGTCCAGAACGCAGCGTACCGGCCGTCGAGATCGAGCAGCTCCTGGTGGGTGCCGCGCTCCACGACGGCGCCGCCCTCCAGCATGACGATCTGGTCGGCGGCGGCGATCGTGGTCAGCCGGTGCGCGATGACGAGCAGGGTGCGGTCGCGGGCGAGCGTGGCGAGCGCGTCGATCAGGGCGGACTCGTTCTCCGGGTCGAGCGCGGCGGTGGCCTCGTCGAGCAGCACGATCGGGGCGTCCTTGAGCATGGCGCGGGCGATGGACACCCGCTGCCGCTCGCCGCCCGACAGCGTGGCGCCGGCCTCGCCGACCCTCGCCTGCCAGCCGCCGGGCAGGCGCTCGGCGATCTCGTCGACCCGGGCCAGCCGGCCCGCCTCGCGTACCTCCTCGTCGGTGGCCTCGGGACGGCCGATCCTGATGTTGTCCTCCAGGGTGCCCTCGAACAGGTAGACGTCCTGGAACACGATCGACAGCTGCGCCATCAGCTCCTCCGGCGCGTAGTCGCGCACGTCGTTCCCCGACACCCGCACCACACCCGAGCCCGCGTCCCAGAAGCGGGCGATGAGCCGGGTGAGCGTGGTCTTGCCGGAGCCCGACGGCCCGACCAGGGCGGTCACGGTCCGGGGGGCGACGGTGAGGCTCACGTCACGCAGCACCGGCCGCTCGGCGTAGGCGAAGCCGACGCCGTCCAGCTCGATCGACGGTTCGCCCGCCCGCGCCGTGCCGGTGGCCGGCAGCGGCGGGGTGTCGAGCACCGCCTTGATGCGGCGCAGGCTGCCGCGCGCCATGCGCAGCTCGCCGCCGACGTCGGCGGCGGCGAGCAGCGGCTCGGTGAACCGCACGGCCAGCACCAGCACTCCAACCAGCTCCGGCACGTCCACCGCGCCGCCGAGCGCCAGCGAGCAGCCGGCGATCAGGATCGCGGTGAAGGCGAGCTGCACGGTCAGCGCGACCGTGCCCAGCCCTGGCAGCGTGGTGCGCAGCAGCCGCCGCAGCGTGCTGCGCTGCCGCACCAGCGCGTCGTCGAGCAGGTCGTAGCCGTCGGCCGTGCGCCCGAACGCCCGCAGCGAGGGCTGCTGCCTGGCGAACTCCACCACCCGGTCGGCCCCCTCGGCGCCGGCGTCGTCCATCGCGGTGTCGCTCCGCTGCACCAGGCTCTGCGTCCACCGGAACGCCAGCCACAGGAACGGCGCCGTGAGCAGGGCCGCCAGCCCGAGCCGCCAGTCGAAGACGAACATGCACACCAGCACGGTCGCCGGCGCCGCCACCGCGCTCACCACGACCTGCAGCAGGTGGGCGGGCACGCTCATCACGTCCATGACGCCCTTGCCGACGAGCTGTCCGAGCCGTCCGACGCGGTCGGCGCTGAACCAGCCGACCGGCAGTCCGGCCACGTGGTCGCCGAGCCGGTGGTAGAGGGTGCGCAGGGCGGCCAGGCCGACCGCGTAGCCGTACTGGGCCTGCACGTAGGAGGCGACGGCGGTGGCCACGACCACGGCGGCGAACGCGGCCAGCCACGGACCGACCGACTCCCCCGACAACAGCGCCCGCAGCACCGGCACCAGCATGGCGAACGACAGGCCCTGCAGCACGCCGTACACGGCCATCGCGAGCAGGCTGCGGCGCAGGCGCGCGCCATGTTCCGGGCCGAGTACGGCGCCCAGCTCTCCGATCATCTTGCCGTCCAATCCCGCTCGTCGTCGCGTACGTGCGCCGCCCACATCCGGGCGTAGAGCCCGTCCGCCGCGAGCAGCTCGTCATGGGTGCCGCGTTCGGTGATCCGGCCGCCGTCGAGCACCGCGATCTGGTCGGCGCCGGTGATCGTGCTCAGCCGGTGCGCGATGACCAGGAGTGTGCGCCCGGCCACCAGCGTGGACAGCGCGTCCTGGATGGCCGACTCCGACTCGGGGTCGGCGAAGGCGGTGGCCTCGTCCAGCACCAGGATCGGCGCGTCGGCCAGCAGGGCGCGGGCGATCGCGACGCGCTGCGCCTCGCCGCCGGACAGGTGGGCGTCCTCGCCGATCACCGAGTCGTAGCCGCGCGGCAGCTCCACGATCCGGTCGTGGATCTGCGCGGCGCGGGCCATACGCTCGATCTCCTCGCGCCCCGCGTCCGGGTGGCCGAGCGCGATGTTGTCCGCCACGGACGTGCGCAGCAGGTGCACGTCCTGCAGGACGAAGCCGACATGGTGGTAAAGCTCCGCCGAGCCGATGGCGCGCACGTCGGCGCCGCCGACCACGACCTGCCCGGATTCGGGATCGTAGAAGCGGGGCAGCAGCTTGGCCAGCGTGGACTTGCCGGATCCGGACGGCCCGACGAGCGCGGTGACGGTGCCGGGCTCCAGCGAGAGGCTCACCTCGCGCAGCACGGGCGTCGTGCCGTCGTAGGAGAACGACACGTCGCGGAAGTCGACCGCGTGGCCGACCGGGCGCACGGGGGTCTCGGGCTCGGGCAGCGGCGGCGTGTCCAGCAGGGCGGCCACCCGCCCCGCGGACTCGGCCGCGCTCCTCAGCCGCATCGAGCCCATGTCCAGGACCAGGAAGGGCGCCGTCAGCGCCACGCCGACCAGCACGAACGGCAGCACGTCGACCGGCTCGATCCAGCCGTTCGCGGCGAACAGCGCACCGCTGGCCGCGGACACCAACAGCATGGCTGGCGGCGAGATGAACGCCATGGACAGGCCGCTGAGCCGGAGCATGGGGCGCACCCAGGCGCCGAAGAAGTCGGCGAAGTCGTCGGCGGCCTCGGCGAAGCGCCGGTAGGAACGCCGGGTCTGGCCGAACGTCTTGATCACGGCGATGCCCTGCACGAACTCGACCACGGCCGAGCTGATCCGGCTGTTCGCCTCGCTCCAGCGCCGCATCTGCTCGTCGTAGCCGCGCATCATGATCGCGAACGCGGCGGCGAAGAGCGGCACCGGGATGAGCACGACGAGGGTGAGCCGCCAGTCGACGTACAGCAGGTAGACCAGCGCGGCCAGCGGGGTCACCACGGCCGCGAGCAGGTCGAGCGCCGCGTGCGCGATCAGGTGGTGCATCTCCCTGACGTCGTCCTGGAGCACCTTCTTGACGTGGCCGGAGTTGCGCTCGCCGAACCAGCCCAGCGGCACCCGCGACAGGTGCGCGGCCATCCGGCGGCGCAGGTGGAGCTGCAGGTCGGCGTCCGCGAAGTGGGTGATCGCGCCGGCCGCCCCGAACGACAGGAACCTGATCAGCAGCCCTGCGACGGCCAGGGCGGCGATCGGCCAGGGCCGGCCTGGGCCGCCGGCTCCCGGGCTGAGCAGCACGCGGGCCAGCTCCGCCACGCACACGAAGGGCACGAGCGCCGAGATCGCGTACACGAGCTGGAACGCGGCGGCGGCGATGAGCCGTGGCCTGATGGGGGCGAGCAACGCGATGAGCGCGGCGCGGCCGGGGGCGGGCGTGCCGGCGCCGTCCGGCGCGGGCGCCACGGGGGCGGCCGCCTCGGCGGTGATGGTCATGGGATGGGCCTCCTGCGGTGTGCGGGGGTGCCCGCTATTTTGTTACAAGCTGTCTTGAATAGGCAAGGGTAGCCTAACGAGTCTCGGTGTCTAGGGGTGGGGCGCGGGGGATGCATTCCCGTGTCATGCGCTGACCAGGCGTGATTTGTGGGGCTTTGCCCCGTTCCATTTTCTGAAGTCACCGCAGACATCCACCCGCGCCCTTACCTTGACGGTGATCATTCGGCACGAACGCCATAGGAGGGCAATGTTCTCCCAGCACCGACGGGTGGGATCCACGCTGATCGCCGTCGTCCTGTCACTCGGCATGACGGCCGCGGCGGCGCCCGCGTCCGCGCACCCGTTATCCGCGCACCCGTTATCCGCGCGCCCGTTATCGGCGCGCACGTCATCGACCGCGTTGTCCGCGGAACGTGTCACCGTCCCCGCCACGGCCGACGTGTTCGTCAGCCAGGCCGAGCCCTCCAAGAGCTTCGGCACCGCCACGTGGATGTCCGTGTGCGGCCCGACCTGCGGCGGCAAGACCTCCGCGCAGCGGCTCGCGCTCACCAGGTTCAAGGTCTCCGGCATCCCCGGTGACGCCACGAACGTCAAGGCCACCCTCGACGTCACCTCCGCCAGGACGACCGGCACGAAGCTGTCCGCCCGCACGGTCACCGGCGACTGGACGGAGACCGGGACCGTCTGGAATGACCGGCCGGAGACCGGCGGCGTGATCGCCTCGCACAGCGGCTTCACCGCCGGCGAGAAGGCCGAGCTGGACGTCTCGGCCGCCGTGACCGGCAACGGCACCTACTCCTTCGCCCTCACCGGGACCGACGAGACGACGACGGTCCTGTTCTCCTCACGCGAGACAGGCGACCGCGGCCCCAAGCTGACCGTCACCTACACCGCCGGCACGCCCGCGCCCTGCGCCGCGCTGCCCTTCGACAAACCCTCGGTCGCCGCGCTGCGGGCCTCCGCCAAGAAGGCGTTCGCGTTCTACTTCCCGCCCTTCCCCGTGTCCATCGACAACAAGGACCCCGCGAAGGACCAGTACGCCTCCTGGCTCGACCCTGACGGCTCCGGCGGCGCCTACAAGGACCGGGGCGGCTACCTCAGGGACCGCCCGGTGACCCGCTCCGTGCGGCCGGAGGCGCACTGGCGCCGGCTCGACTTCGAGATGGAGGTGCGCCAGGCGATCGCGCAGGGGCTGGACGGGTTCATCTACGAGCACCACACCTCCAGCGACCAGCGCTGGAACCACCTGCCGGAGCTGCTGGACGCGGCCAGGAACGTGGACCCGGGCTTCAAGATCGTGCTGAGCCCGGACTTCCCGACGGAGTCGGGCGCCTCTGTCGCGAAGGTGGTCTCCGACGTCCTGCTGGTCAAGGGGCATCCGTCGCTGTACACGCTGCCGGACGGCAGCGTGCTGCTCGCGCCGTACCACGGCGACCGCCAGCCGCCTGCCTGGTGGCAGAAGGTGCGGGACCAGCTGTCCGCCGAGGGCATGAAGACGTCGTTGCTGATGATGTTCAACTACTGGAGCGGCAGCGGCAAGACCCAGTGGGACGACCATGTCTACGGCTACTCCTCCTGGGGGGCGAACCGGCCGGAGGTGACGGACGCGTTCCGTCGTGCCTCCGAGGCCACGCACGAGCGCGGCCTGACGTACATGGCCCCGATCGGCTTCGAGGACACCAGGGCCAAGGAGCTGCACTACTGGGAGGCGCAGAACAGCAGCACCCTGCGCGGCTCGTGGAAGTCCGCGATCGACGGCAAGGCCGACTGGGTGCAGCTCGTCACCTGGAACGACTACGGCGAGTCGCAGCAGGCGCCCTCCAAGGTGCGCGGCAAGGTGCTCGCCGACGTGAACACGTACTACACGACGTGGTTCAAGACGGGCAAGGCTCCTGAGATCGTCCGCGACGGCCTCTACTATTTCCACCGCAGCCACAAGGCGAACGCCCCCTACGACACGAGCAAGCAGACGGCGGGCAAGTTCACCATCCCGGCGGGTCCCGGGCCGGTCGACGACGTCGAACTGCTGGCCTTCGTCAAGGAGCCGGGCACGCTGGTCGTCAAGCAGGGCTCCGACGTGAAGACCAAGGAGGTCACCAGCGCGGGCGTGGTGTCGTTCAAGGCGCCGATGGTGCCGGGCACGACGCCGGTCTTCGAGCTCCGGCGTGACGGCGAGACCGTCCAGACCCTGACGAGCAAGACGCCGATCAGGGCCGGCGTCACGTACCAGGACATGATCTACCACGCCGGCGGAGGCACCGGCTGCTCCGGCTAGCACGCACCCCGTCCTGGCGCGGCCGGCCGCGCCAGGACTACGCCCCGCGGACCCGCCCGGCCAGCTCCACCACGGCGCCGATCAGCTCCTCGCCGGACAGCAGGGCCAGGTCGTTGTGGCCGGCGCCGGGCACCTCGACGGTCGTGACCCCGCCGCCACCCGGGCCCGCCGCCTCCGCCACGGCCTTGCTCAGGCGGGGCGGCACGATCGTGTCATCCGCGCCGTACACGACCACGACGGGCACCCGCACGTCCGCGATGTGCTCCGCGACCGGGAAGCGGTCCCGCAGCAGCGCCCTGACCGGCAGGAACGGGTAGGCGACCTGGCCCGCCGCGGCCAGGTCGGTGAACGGCGAGCGCAACACCAGCCCCGCGGGCGGGCGCTCGCGCGCCAGCCCGGTCACCACCCCCGCGCCCAGGCTCTCACCGAAGTAGACCACCCGCGCGTCGCCCAGGAAGGCCCGCGCGGCGAGCGCGTCGAGGCGCAGGCCCTCCTCCGTGGGCGCGCCCGGGTTGCCGCCGTAGCCGCGGTAGTCCATCAGCAGCACCGGCAGGCCGCGCGCCGCCAGCGCCCTGGCCAGCGGCGCCCGGTGCAGCCTGTTGCCCGCGTTGCCGCCGGCGACCAGCACGGTCACGTCGTGGTCGCCGGGCACGTACCAGGCTCCGAGTGTGAGCCCGTCGCCCGTCGTGAACGAGACGTCGCGCGCCCCGGGGATGACCTGGCCCGCGGGCGGCACCTGCGCGCCGTCCGGCAGGTAGATCAGCCGTCGCTGGAAGATCCAGAGCAGCCCGAGGAGCAGGACCAGCACCGCGACGATCACCAGAGCGGTGCGCGCCATCGTCATCACCCTGCCCACGGTACGCATCCCGCCCCCCGGCGGCACGCCCTCAGGCGATCACGCCTGCCTGCACGACGTGGCGGATGTGCTCCGGGCCGGCCAGCACGCCGGCGTCGCCGAGCGGGTCGCCGTCGAGCACCAGCAGGTCGGCGTGCGCGCCCACGTCCAGCGTGCCGATCTCGCCCGCCATGCCGGCCAGCTCGGCCGCGACCGTCGTGGCCGAGCGCAGCACGTCGATCGGCTGCTGCACCTCGCAGCGCAGCCGGAACTCGTGGTTCTGGTGCCGGTGCATGCCACCGAGCAGGTCAGTGCCGTAGACCAGGCGCACGCCGCTGCGGGCGGCGCGCTCCAGCGCGGCCAGCCCCGCGCCGAGCACCTCGTCCACCTTGCGCCGGCTCCCTTCCGGCAGCCCGAACGCGGGCCCCTCCTCCTTGAGCGCCCAGTACGTCACCAGCGTCGGGACGAGGAACGCGTCGTGCCGCAGGAACAGCTCGACACTGTCGTCGTCGATCTGGTTGCCGTGCTCGATGGAGCGGATGCCCGCCTCCAGCGCCCGGTTGACGGCCCGCGCCGTGTAGGCGTGAGCGGCGACGTACCGGTTGGCGGCCTCGGCCTCCTCGACGGCCGCGCGCAGCTCGTCCATCGAGTACTGGGTCGAGTCGATCCTGTCGGTCGGGGAGGCCACGCCGCCGGAGGCCATGACCTTGATGTGGTGCGCGCCCTTGCGCAGCTCGTCGCGGGCGGCCGTGCGCACCGCGTCGACGCCGTCGGCGACCCGGCCGAGGCCGGCGCAGCACGGGTGGTCGTCGTGCAGGTGCTCGCCAGGGCCGCGGAAGTCGGCGTGGCCTCCGGTCTGGCTCAGCCCCTTGCCGCCGAACAGCAGCCTGGGGCCGCGGATCAGCCCCTCCGCCTGGGCGGCGGCAAGCCCGAAGTCCGCGCCGGACGCGTCGCGGACCGTGGTGAAGCCGCGGTCCAGCATGGCGCTCATGATGCGGGCGCTGTGCGCGGCCACGTACGACGGCGCCATGGAGCCGATGGCGCCGAGGTCGGCGGTGCAGGCGGTGACGTGCACGTGCGCGTCGATGAGGCCGGGCACGACGTGAGCGCCCGCGAGATCGAGCACGCGGGTGCCGTCAGGCGCGCTCAGCCCGGGGCCGGTCTCGACGATGCGGCCGTCGGCGCAGCGCAGGTCGGCCTCGGTGTACGCGCCGGTCGTCACGTCGAGCAGCAGGCCGTTGCGGAGCAGCAGACTCATGCGCCACCTTCCCGGAGGGCCGCGCGCAGGGCGGGCACGGCCGCGGGCGCGAGCGACCGGGCGGCGGCCACCGACGCCTCGTCGTACCGGCCCTCGGCGTCGAGCAGGTTGAGCACGCCGATCACCCGGCCGTCCTCGGTCACGGGCACGTTGATGACCGCCCCGCACCCCAGGCTCTCGATCAGCTCGTGGTCGGCGAAGATCTCCCGCACGGCGGCCCGGTCCGCACCGAGGTACGGTTGCCCGCCATCGATGCACCGTGCCAGCCAGCCCTGGGCGACCTCCACGCTCTTCTCGCCTCCCACCGGGTACTGCTCGGGGTGGCTGCTGTGGACGCGGCGCAGCGTACGCCGGCCGGGGATCCAGGCGAGCACCGTGAAGAGCCGCACGCCCACCTCCCGCCGCACGCTCTCCTCCACCTCGGGAAATCCGTTCATCGGGTCGCCTCCTTGGCAGGTTCCGTCAGTTCTTCCAGCGACCGGCCGGCCGTGGACAGTCCGAACACGACCACGCAGATCACCCCGACCGCCAGCACCGCCGTGGTCAGGCCGAACACGCCGCCGAAGCCCAGGGTCGCGGCCGACAGACCGATGATCGTCGGGGCGAGGATGCTGCCGACCCGCCCGAACGCGCTCGACAGGCCGGTGCCCGTGGCCCGGATCCAGGTGGGGAACACCTCGGGGGTGTAGGAGTAGACGCCCGCGTACGTGCCGTTGAGGAAGAACGACAACACCGCGCCGGCGAGCGTGATGGTGACGGGGGTCTCCATCTGCGACAACCAGAACGCGCTGACCGCCGAGCCGGAGAGGTAGAGCGCGATGGTGTTCTTGCGGTCGAGCCGCTCCGACAACCAGGCCGCGGAGAAGTAGCCGGGGATCTGCGCCAGGTAGATGATGATCGAGAACTCGAAGCTCTTGGTCACCGTGATGCCGCGCTGTACGAGCAGCGTGGGGATCCAGGAGAAGAACCCGTAGTACGAGAACGTGATCACGAACCAGACCAGCCAGATGATCCCGGTGCGCCTGGCCATGGCCGGGCTCCAGAGGAACGTGAGCGCGCTCCACAGGTTGACCTTGGGCCTCTCCGTGGAGGGTGCGGTGGCGGCGTCGGGCACCGGCGGGAGCGGGCGGCCGGTGGCGTGCTCGACGCGGCGCTCCAGGTCGGAGACCACGGTCTCGGCCTCGTCGGCTCGGCCCTGCTGGAGCAGGAAGCGCGGCGACTCGGGCAGTGAGCGCCGCCACCACAACAGCATCACGATGGGCACCGCCGTGATCACCTGCGCGACCCGCCAGCCCTCGTCGAGGGTCGGCACGACGAACCGTCCGATCAGGGCGGCCATCACGAACCCGAACGAGAAGAACCCGGCCAGCGCGCCGATGAACCACCCGCGCCGCTTGGCCGGCACGAACTCGGACAGGAACGGCGCGATGATCGCGCTCTCCGCCCCCGCGCCCGCTCCGGCCAGCACCCGCGCGCCGAGGAAGACCTCATAGCTAGGGGCGAACGCGGCGACCACCGAGAAGACGGCGTAGAAGGCGAGTGCGTACATCATCACCTTCTTGCGACCGATGCGGTCGCCGAGCAGGCCCGCGACCGTCGCGCCGAAGAGGAAACCGAACGGCGTCGCGGACCCGATGACGCCGAGCTGGCCGTTGGACAGCCCCCAGGCATCCTGCGCGCTCGGCAGCAGGAACGCGACCACGGCGCTGTCCATGCCGTCGAAGGTGTAGCCGAGCCCGCCGATCAGGAGGAGCAGGTAGTGGGGGCGGCTCAGCGGGAGCCGGTCCAAGCGGGCCAGCAAGGTCATGGGGCAACCTCTCCCAGGTCGTGGCCGAGTAGGTCGAACGCGAAGCAACATATAGTGCGAAATGTCAAAATCGCAATAGTCTTTGCATGGCAGCGTCGGCGTGAGCGCGTAGCATGATTCCGGCGAGGAGAGGATCACGTGGAAGAGCGCGCTACGGACAGCTTCGAAGACTGGCTGCGCTCGCGGCTAGCCGGGCGCGGGCTGCGTGGCAAGGCCGCCGCCGTGCTCGAGGTCCTGCTCTCGCAGCCACGCCGGGCGTCGTTCGGGTCGGCCAGCGAGCTGGCCCAGCTGGCCGGGGTCAACGTGGCGACCGTGACGCGCACGGCGCAGGCGCTCGGCTTCACCGGCTGGCCCGCACTCCAGCAGGAGTTGCGCGCCCGCTACCTGTCCTCGCTCAGCGCCGGTCAGGTCGCCGCCGAGCACAGCGGCAACGGCTCGCCCAGCGCCCGGTCGCTCCGCCGCGACCTCGACAGCCTCGCGCTGCTCAACCGGCGCATGGACGAGCGTGTGCTGCTCACGATCGCCGAGGCCGTCGCCGCCGCCCGCCGCACGGTGATCGTCGCCGACGGCAGCTACGCCGCCGTCGGGCTGGCGCTCGCGCACAACGCCCGGCTGGCGGGTTATCCCGTCACGGCCGTGACGCTGGGCGACGCGGAGCTGGCCAACACCATGGCCGCCCTCGGGCACGGGGACGTGCTGGTGGCGATCAGCTTCTGGCGGCTGTACGAGAGCACGGTGCTGGCGGCGAACGTGGCGCGCTCGCGCGGCGTGCGGGTGTTCGCGGTGACGGACGCGGCCAGCCCCGCCTTGGCGGAGGCAGCCGAGGAGGTGGTGATGGTGCCTGCGGAGGGCGAGGCGTTCTTCCCGTCGCTGACGGCCGGAATGGCGGTGGCGCAGGCGCTGGTCACCCAGCTCGCCGCCGTCGACCCGGCGCGGACGGGGGCCTCCATCGAGGCGGCGGAGGCCATGTGGGGCAGGTTCGGTCTCCTGCACCGCCGCCCCGTCGCGGGCGATCACAGCTGACCGCCCGCGCGCTTCCTTCCTACAGCCAGCTGGCGCGGACGCTGGTCGCCGGTGCGCCGGGCGGGGTGCCGAGCCGGCCGGCGCGCACGCCGTCGAGCATCCGGCCGACCGTCTGCACGATCTCCGGCGCGCGCTCGCGCAGCCCGGCCACGTCGGCGGGGCTCGCCTCGTCACGGTCGGCGCCGGCCTGGTCGAGGACGTCTTCGAGGTCGGCCAGGCGCTCGGCCAGCCACGTCAGCGGCTCGGCGGACAGCTTCCGGTCGAACACCCGCTGCCCGGGCTCCCACCCGCTGGTGCCGGGGTGGTGGTGGGTGCGGTCGAAGCTGCCGGGCGTGCCGTCGACCGACTCCAGCAGGTCGACTCTCCAGAGCGGCCGGTCGATGGTGATGGGCCTGGCGGAGTAGATCGACCCGTTCAGCTCGCCCGAATCGAGCCTGCGCAGCTCCAGGCGCACGCCGTGCTCGGCTCCCTCCTGGCCTTTCATGGGGTTGGGGTCGACGAAGTAGATGTCGCTGACGGCCACGCCGATCCGATCGAAGCCGAAGAGGTAGAGCACGGGGAACCACTTCCTCACGCAGGTGTCCTGGGGGCTCTCCGCTCACCGTACCCGTCGCGCGCGGAGGCTAGCAGCCCTCGGGCCGCAGGTGCTCCTCGGCCCACGCGGAGATCTGGTGCAGCGCGGGGATCAGGGCCTTGCCGCTCCCGGTCAGCTCGTAGGAGACCGTGACGGGCGGGCCCTCGTCGACGGTGCGCGCGATCAGGCCCTCCTTGGTCAGCACGGACAGCCGGTCGGAGAGCACGGAGTCGCTGAGCCCGTCGATCGCCCGTGACAGCTCGCGGAACCCGGCGGGGCCGGCACGCAGGGAGCCGAGCACGACGCCGCTCCAGCGTTTGCCGAGGATCGTGAACGCCCGGGTCAGCGCGGCGTCGCTGCGGACGCACTCGTGAGTGTCATGCGTAGGTGCCGTCGCCATACCTCCAAACTAGCGCATCCAGTGCTGATTTTATTTTCCTAGCGAGTATGAATACTGTAGCGGCACCTCGATTCCTAGCAAGGAGATGTCATGGTGGAGAGTGCCGTCACGCGCCCGAGCGCCGTGGTCCTCGGCGGTGGTTACGGCGGCCACAAGGTGGCCAAGCTGCTCGACGACGTGGCCGACGTGACCCTGGTGGACCCGTCGGAGTCGTTCGTGCACAACCTCGCGTCCTGGCGGGCGCTGGTCGAGCCGCAGTGGCTCGACCAGATCTTCATGCCCTACAGCCGGCTGCTGGTCCACGGGCGATACCTGCGTGATCGCGCCGTGGCGGCGGACGGCCGCCGGGTGACGCTCGCCTCGGGCCGCATCCTTGAGCCCGACTACCTGGTCCTCGCGACGGGCTCGTCCTACCCGTTCCCCGCCAAGATGGAGGAGCCCGACACGGAGATGGCCAAGGCCCTGGTGCGGACGCGCACGAAGCCCTGCGGAGCGCGTGCTGCTGATCGGCGCAGGAGCGGCCGGTCTCGAACTCGCCGGGGAGATCAGGGCGTTCTTCCCCCACAAGCACGTGACCGTCGCCGACGCGGCGCCCGACATCCTGCCGGGCCCGTTCGGCCAGGAGCTCCGCGACGAGCTGCGCAAGCAGCTGGACGCGCTCGGCATCGAGCTCAAGCTCGGAAGCAGGCTGCGCGAGCTCCCGGGTGCGGCCCCCGCCACCGCCGCGCCCGTCGCGATCGCCACAGAGGCGGGGGAGAAGATGACCGCGGACATCTGGTTCCGCTGCTTCGGCGCGACGCCACGCACGGACTATCTGCGCGGCTCACTCGCACTCGCCCGTGACGAGCGCGGATATGTGCGGGTGGACGAGCACCTGCGCGTCCAGGGTCACGAACGGGTCTTCGCGATCGGCGACATCTCCGACGCCGACCGCGACATGGCCGCATACGCCGGCGCCCAGGGCGAGCTCCTCGCGGCGAACCTCCGGACGATGATCACCGGTGCGGGCGAGGCGGCCGCCTACGAGAAGCAGCCGACCGTGATCCTCGTCCCGCTCGGGCCTGAGGGCGGCGCCGGGCAGCTGCCCGGGCAGGACGGCATCATCGGCCCCGAGGCGGCCTCCGAGATCAAGGGGCGCACCATGCTGGTCGAGCGGGCCACCGCGCTGTTCGACGCCCCAGGCGCCTGACCGGCTCCTGACGTCCCGCTTCCCGCGCGGAGACGCCACTTCGCGCGAGCCGTGACCCCCGCCCGTGCGGGCGGAGGTCACGGCTCGACGAGACCGGACCTGATGGCGTAGCGGGTCAGTTCGAGCCGGTCGCGCATGCCGAGCTTCTGCAGGCTCACGCTGATGACCAGCGTCTCGGCGATGTCCTTCGCCGAGTTGCCCTCGGCGATCAGCTTGACGATCTCCTCCTCCCTGGGCGTCAGGATGCTCTCGGGCATGCGCTCGCCCTCGCGGTCACGCTGCAGGTAGTCGCGGATGAGTGCGGTGACCGCGCCGGGGTAGAGGAACGGCTCGCCGCGCATCGTGGCCCGGCAGGCCTCCAGGAGATCCTGGTCGGCGGCCGACTTGAGCACGTAGCCCGAGGCGCCGACCTTGAGCGCCTCGAAGAAGTACTGCTCGTTGTCGTACATCGAGAGGATCAGGATGCGGATGCTGGGCGCGCGCCTGGAGATCTCGCGGGCCGCCTGCAGGCCCGTCATGCGCGGCATCGCGATGTCGAGGATGGCCAGGTCGACCGCCTCGCGCTGCGCTCAGCCTCCAGCCGGTCGAGCATCGAGTTGAACGTGTCGATCAGGTGGGCGAGGTCGCTGTTGCCGCTGCCGGCCAGCCGGTCGCCGGTGCGCAGCAGGTCGACCCGCTTCATGAGCGTGGTCAGCGCGTCGAGCGGCTCCAGACTGCGGCGCAGCAGCAGCGCGTTGGCGCCCAGCATCAGGGCCAGCCCCACCAGCAGCACCGGCACCTCGGCCAGCACTACAGGCGCCGACACCGTGGCCGGCGAGATCGCCAGCACCAGCGTCCCCACCGCGTAGACCAGACCGTTGATCGCGAACAGCCGCCGGAACAACGCCTGCGCAGGCGGCCGTGGCGCGGCCGTGGCCGCCTGCAGGTCGGTGCGCTCGGTCATCTCCCCAGCCTCGCACTGACGAGGCTCGGCTCGGCGTGGTGGTCCATCTCGCCAGGTTCCTTGCCTGCGGGGGCCGCTGTCCATCCGGCCCACCTCCCAATTGTCAGGGCCGCCGCTACACGTTCTGCCCCGGCCCATATGGGTGCCAGGCCCGATGGTGGCGGTCGCGGCCCGGCGGCAAGACTGAGGCCAAGCCGGATTGGAGTCAGCGACATGCACCTCACCACGCCAGGCATCGACGCCGTGACCCCGTCGCGGACGCCCGGTTACGCCCCCGGACGGGAAGATGCCATGCGAGCCGGCACCATCGCCGTGAACCTGCCGGCGCGACCAGCCGTGCTCGCGACCGTGCCACAGGGCGCGACGGACGACTGACCGCCCGAACCACTCGAACCGCTCCCTCTCGGGCGTGTGCCGTCGGCCACGTCCCGCTGCCGCATGCTCACCTTTCCGTGCTCACTTCTCGGGCTCACTTCTCGGGCTCACTTCTCGGCTCATTTCGACGACGTAGCCGCGGTGAGCGATCTTGAGAGCGGCGGTGGCGTTCTGCTCCACGAGCAGGACCGAGGCGCCTTCGGCGTTGATGCGCGCGATGAGGTTCATGACCTGGGCGACGACGAGCGGGGCCAGGCCCATCGAGGGTTCGTCGAGCAGGAGCAGCCGGGGGCCGGTGATGAGGGCGCGGCCGATGGCGAGCATCTGCTGCTCGCCGCCGGACAGGGTGCCGCCCTGCTGAGTACGGCGTTCGGCGAGGCGGGGCAGCAGTTCGTAGACGTGTTGTAAGCGAGTGCCCGTCGGTGCCGACGCGGAGCTCCACCTGCTCGGGCCAGGTGCGTCCGGCGCTCCAGCCTGCGAGCGGCCGCCGAGCACATGATCTTCCTGTCGGTCTCGTCGTGGCCTTGCCCTGTAAGCGGTCGCTCGCTAACTTAGTCCTCATGGAACATACCCCGTCCGGCCGGCGTAGATCCGGCCGACCGCCCAAGAGCGAAGGGCGCGACACCCGGGCTCGGATCCTCGACACCGCACTCGACGGCTTCGCGCAGAAGGGCTACGCGGCGACGTCGATCCGGTCGATCGCGGGGGCCGTGGGCATCCAGGACAGCGCCCTCTACCGGCACTTCCCCAGCAAGCAGGCGATCTTCGACACCCTGATGGAGGAGGTGGGCGGGCCCGGGCCGATCCTCGACGCGCTGGCTGACGCTCCTGGTCCCGGTGAGGGCCCGGGGCCGGTCCTGCGCACCTTGGTCGCGCACGTCCTCGACGCCTGGGACCTGCCGCGTGCGCGGCAGTTCATCAGCATCGGGATGCGCGAGGGCGGGCCGGGTGTCCCGCTGATCGCCGAGGGCGTCAGCGCCGGGGCGCGCCGCACCCTCGACGAGCTGGGCAAGCTCTTCCGGATGTGGCAGGAGGCCGGGTCGGTCCGGACGGACGTCCCGGTCGACCAGCTCGCGTGGGAGCTGGTCGCGCCGCTCGCTCATATCAGGATGATCCACATGCTCGCCGACTCCACGGACGAGGCACGGGCGAGCGGGCGTCGCCTCGCGGAGCGGCACCTCGAGTTCTTCCTGACCTGCGTCGTCGTCGCGGCAACCGGACGGTGAGCGACGTCATGGAGGACGCCGAAGGCCGGGACCCGAGTCGCGTCGACGTGGTCGTGCGGGTCAATGGCGACGAGCACGCGCTGTCGGTCGACCCGCGGACGACATTGCTGGACCTGCTGCGCGAGAAGCTGGCCGTCACCGGCCCGAAGAAGGGCTGTGACCACGGGCAGTGCGGGGCATGCACCGTCCTGCTCGATGGTAGGCGGGTGCTGAGCTGTCTCGCGCTCACGGTGGCGGTGCAGGACCGCGCGGTCGTGACGGTGGAGGGCCTCGGCGGCGACGTGGCCGAGCGCCTGCGGCGGGAGTTCGTCCGGCACGACGGGTTCCAGTGCGGATTCTGCACCCCTGGTCAGCTCTGCTCCGCTGTCGGCCTGCTGGACGAGATCGAGCGCGGCGTCCCGAGTGCGCGGACCGAGAACCTGGAGGCGGTGCCGGTGCTCGACGGCGGAGAGATCCGGGAGCGGATGAGCGGAAACCTCTGCCGGTGCGGGGCATATGCCAACATCGTGCGGGCGATCGCGGCGGCGCGCGGATGAGACCCTTCACCTACCACCGCCCTCCGGATCTCCGGACCGCCGTCGCCGCGGTCTCACAGGACCCGGACGCCGCTTACCTCGCGGGCGGCACGAACCTGGTTGATCTGATGAAGCGCGGTGTGCTGGCGCCCAGCGTGGTCGTCGACCTCTCTGGGATCGGTGACGAGAGCGTCGACCGCTGCGGGGACGGCGGCCTGCGCGTCGGCGCCGGCATGCGCAACAGCGACCTCGCTGCGCATCCGGATGTGCGCCGCGACTACCCGGTTCTCGCCCGCGCGCTGCTGGCGGGCGCGTCCGAGCAGCTTCGCAACGTCGCGACCGTGGGCGGGAACCTCGTGCAGCGCACGCGGTGCGTCTACTTCCAGGACACCGCGATGCCGTGCAACAAGCGGCGGCCCGGCAGCGGGTGCGCTGCGCTCGGCGGTCATCATCGGGATCTCGCGATCCTGGGCGGGTCCGCCGCGTGCGTCGCCACGCACCCGTCGGACATGGCAGTCGCGCTCGTCATGCTCGACGCCCGGGTCCGGCTGCAGGGTGCTGCCCGTGCGCGGGTCCTTCCGGTGGCCGAGTTGCACCGGCTGCCCGGCGTCTCGCCGCAGCACGAGACGGTGCTGGAGCACGGAGAACTCATCACCTCCGTAGAGCTGCCGCCACCGTCCGGTCTGCCCTCGCTCTACCGCAAGGTGCGTGACCGCGCGTCGTTCGCGTTCGCGCTGGTGTCCGTCGCCGCGGAGATGCAGGTGGTCGATGGTCACGTCCGGCGGGTTCGACTCGCCTTCGGCGGGGTGGCGCCGAAGCCGTGGCGGGCCCGGACAGCCGAGGCCCTCCTGGTCGGGGTGCGGGCCGACGAGGGCTCGTTCGGTCGCGCGGTGGACGCCGAGCTCGCAGTGGCCTCCCCGCTTCCGGGCAACGAACACAAGATCACTCTCCTCCGCAATGTCACCCTCCGGAGCCTCCTCGAGCTGGCGGCGCGGTCGTGACCCCCCGCGTCGCCGGTCCCCGCGTGGACGGCTGGGACAAGGTCACCGGCGCCGCCCGGTACGCCGCCGATCACTCGTTCGACGGTCCCGTCCACTGCTGGCCGGTGTCGAGCACGATCGCAAAAGGGCGGGTCGTCTCGATCGACACGAGCGCCGCTCTCGCGGTTCCCGGCGTCGTCGCCGTGCTCTGGCACGCCAACGCGCCGCGCCTGCACACACCGACGGCCGACCCGATGTCCGCCGTCCTCGTGAAGCCGGCCGAGCTCGCCGTCCTGCAGTCGGACGGCGTCGCCTACCACGGCCAACTCGTCGCGGCGGTGCTCGCCGATTCACTCGAGGCCGCGCGGCACGCCGCCGGCCTGCTCGTCGTCGAGTACGAGCAGCTACCCCACGATGCCGAGCTGCGCCCGGGAGCCCGGCTGAGGGTGGCGCCGCCGTCTCCTGGACTGGATCCTCCCGAGCAGACGATCGGTAACCCCGCGGCGGCGCTGGCGGGTGCCGAGGTGACGATCGACGCGCGCTACACCACGCCCGCGGAGCACCACAACCCGATCGAACCCCACGCCACGGTGGCCGCATGGCAAGACGGGGGCGTCGTCCTGTACGACGCGAATCAAGGCGCTCACCTGATTCAGGGGGTGATCGCCGGGATGTTCGACCTGCCGCGGGACCGGGTCCGGGTCGTTTCGGCGCACGTCGGCGGCGGGTTCGGCGCGAAGGGCCCGCAGGCTGTCGCGGTGCTCGCCGTGATGGCGACGAGGATGCTGGGGCGGCCGGTCAAGGTGACGCTGTCCCGCCAGCAGATGTTCGCCCTCGTCGGCTACCGCAGCCCCACCGTGCAGCGCGTCCGGCTCGGCGCCGATCGAGCTGGGCGCCTCGCCGCGGTCATCCACGAGGTCGTCGCGCAGACCTCCGCGATCCACGACTTCTGTGAGCCCGCCGCCGTCCTGACGCGTACGATGTACGCGGCGCCGCACCGTCACACCACGCACCGCCTGGCGCGCCTCGACGTCCCGACGCCGTTCATGCTGCGGGCACCCGGTGCGGCGCCGGGGATGTTCGCCCTCGAGTCCGCGGTCGACGAGCTCGCGGTGGTGTGCGGCCTCGACCCCGTCGAGCTTCGCATCCGCAACGAACCCGCAGCCGACCCCGACACCGGCCTCCCGTACAGCAGCCGCAACCTCGTGCGCTGCCTGCGCGAGGGCGCCAGGGCGTTCGGTTGGCGACCCCCGCCCCGGCGCGACGGGCACCGGCTCGTCGGCAGCGGCGTGGCCGCGTCGGCACACCCATCGCACACGTTCCCGTCCACCGCGCAGCTGCGGCTGCACCCGGACGGCCGCTGCACGGTCGCCCTCGGCGCGACGGACATCGGCAACGGGGCCCGCACGGTGCTCACCGCGATCACCGCCGAGGCCATGGCGATGCCGCCGGAACGGATCGACGTGCTGATCGGGGACAGCAGCCTTCCCCTCGCCGCGCCGGCTGGGGCCTCGGCCGGCACCGCTTCGTGGGGTTCGGCGATCGTGGACGCGGCCCGGCGGCTCCGGGCCCAGCTCACCGAGCTGGGCGATCGCCCGCTCCCGCCGGACGGCCTGACCGCGCTCGGCCAGACCCTGGGCGACCTCGCCGGCACGCCGACGGGGGCCCAGACGGCCAAGTACGCCTTCGGGGCCCAGTTCGCCGAGGTGTGCGTCGACATCGACAGCGGCGAAGTCCGGGTGACCCGGCTGCTCGGCGTCTTCGCAGCCGGGAAGATCCTCAGCCCGCACACCGCCCGTTCCCAGCTGCTGGGCGGCATGACGATGGGCCTGTCGATGGCGCTGCACGAGGAGAGCGTGCTCGACAGCCGCTTCGGCGACTTCGTCAACGGCGACCTCGCCGGCTACCACATCGCCACCTGCGCCGACGTCCCGGACATCGAGGTCGGTTGGATCGATGAGACCGACGACCAGGTCAACGCGCTCGGTGCGAAGGGCATCGGCGAGCTGGGGATCGTCGGCACGGCCGCCGCGATCGCCAACGCGGTTCACCATGCGACCGGCATCCGGGTCCGAGACCTCCCGATCCACCCCCACCGGATCCTGGAAGGACGACCATGAGCGAGCGAACCACCTGCGTGATCGTCGGTGGCGGCCCCGCCGGAATGGTGCTGGGACTACTGCTGGCCCGCGGAGGGGTGGAGGTGACCGTGCTGGAGAAGCACAGCGACTTCCTGCGCGACTTCCGCGGCGACACGGTGCACCCGACCACCCTGCAGCTGCTGGACGAGCTCGGCCTCGGCGAACGCTTCGCTCGGTTGCCGCACACGAGGGTGGACGAGATCTCCTTCCCGAAGGACGGTGGCGGCCAGCTGGTCTTCGTCGACCTGAAGCGGCTGAGGGTGAAGCACCCGTACATCGCGATGGTGCCGCAGTGGGATCTGCTCGATCTGCTCGCGATCGCCGGACGCGACGAACCGCGGTTCACCCTGCGAATGAACGCCGAGGTCACCAGCGTGCTCCGGGATGGGGATGCGGTGGTGGGCGTGCGCTACCGGGACCGCACCGGCGCGGGCGAGGAGACCGAGATCCGCGCCGACCTGACCGTGGCCGCGGACGGCCGCTGGTCGGCCGTCCGCGCGGCAGCCGGCCTGGCCCCACGCGAGACGCCGGTGCCCTTCGACGCCTGGTGGCTGCGGCTGCCGCGCAGGCCCGAGGACGAGATCGCGTCGCTGCGCCCCAACGCCGGCGCGGGCCAGCTGGCCGTGGCGATCCCGCGCGAGGGCTACTTCCAGATCGCCTACTTCGCGCTGAAGGGCATCGACGCCCAGCTCCGCGCGGCGGGGATCGAGCGGTTCCGCGAGCGGATCGCCGAGTGCCTGCCCGTGCTCGCCGACCGCGTGGACCAGCTCGCGTCCATGGATGACGTCAAGCACCTCGACATCCGGTTGAACCGTTCCCCGGCGCGCCAGGCCGCGGCGGTCAGCCGGGGCCGGACGTCCTTCTGCGTGGCGGCCCAGGTGGCCAGCGCCCGCATCGCGGACCCGCGCGGGCCCGCGGGTGGCTCGGTTGTCGTCATACCTTGCATGTGTCGAGTCATTCGACATGTCAATTGATTCGACATATCGCGGGCCCGCATCGGCGAATTCGGCCAGCCCTGTCACAGGTCGTGAAGGACGGTGTCGGCGGGGTCGCCGAACAGCGGGCCGGGCTCGCCGAGCAGCTGGTCGACGGCCTCGGTACGGGTGGCGGCGCGGTGCACGACGACGCGCCCGTCGGGGGCCAGGGCCTGCCAGCGGCGGCCGGAGCGGAACACGCGGCCCAGCTCGACGTCGTCGTAGCCGTCATTGATGTGCACGCGGTAGGAGCCGTCGGGCAGGCGTGGCAGGTTGTCGGGCAGCGCGGCGGCGGCCAGCTGGGCCGGGGTGAAGGAGCTGATCGGCCGCTCTCGTGGTGAGCGGGCGCGCGGCCGGCGGGCGGTGCTGGCCTCGGGGCCGAGGTCGGGCAGGGGCGCGGGCGCGATGAGCGCGGCCAGCAGCGCGGTCACGGCCTGCACGCGGTTGCTGCTGGCCGATCCGGGCACGGGCCCGTCCGTGGTGCGGGCGACGTCGCGGCCGCGATCGTCGCGCTGCAGCCAGCCGACGCAGCGGCTGCGCACGATGACGTCGGTGCGGCCGGGCACGCGGCCCTTGAGCAGGCTCCAGGACGCCAGCGCCGCCGGCGAGGTGTCGATGCTTCGGCCTCGGTTGTCGGTGAGCGGGCCGACCGTCACCGCCGCGTGCTCGGCGCCGGGGATACCCAGCGCGGCCGCCGCGCGCTGAGGAGGGCCACCCAATGATCACTTGCGCAGTCCTGACGTGAGTCGCCGACCAGACTCTCGCCTGTCTCGGTCCCCGAATCGTTCACCTCACCCCGAAGCGGCCCGCAACAGGCGTAGCTGACCAATCTCAGTGACGTTCTTCATCAGCTCGGAATTCACCCAGGCGACCGTATGGGCGACCGTGTGCTTGGAGTCCTTTGGCCATGGGAAGGCGGGGGCGGTGGCGTCCAAGTCGGCGTCGGTGAGGCGATCCAGCACCGCCGACCAGTCGTCACGGAGGCTGCGCAACCACTCGATGGCGGTCCTTCCATCACCTGGCCAAGCGATCTCGGCCCTCTCCCGCGGTGTCCGGCCCTGAGCGTGATCGATAGTCACGCTCCACCACCAGCCGATGTGCCAGCTCACCCAACCGATCGTGGGAACCGGGACGGGGTCGGGCTCGATCTCCGCCCAGTCAGGCACCCAGGTCCCCTCGACGTCCGGACGCACAGTCCAGCAGCGGGAAGCGGGCTCCCACAGGAAGTCCGCGGGCTCCAGCCGCTCCAGGTGGTATTCGAACAGCGACCAGGTCAAGTCGAACTGCCAGCGCAGTAGCTCGCATCGGGATACATGCATTGGTTGACCATGGCAGAGTCTGCAGCACATTGCAAAAATGCAGTCGGCTTAAGTTTGCAGTAGACTCCTCTTATGGCGTGCGTGATGTGCTCACCAAGCTCGTCCTCTTCGGCAACACGTGCTACCTCGCGGTGCTGGCGGTCAGAGCTGCTGTGCGGTAGGAGATCTGACGCCGGTACGTGACTTCCTTCACGATCACCTCGGCTTTCGCCGCGGAGAAATCTCCGAGGACCAGGTCCAGGCTCTTGCGCTGACTCTGCTGGCGGACGACTGGTACGACGAACTCAACGTGTTCGACGACGCCGCAGTGCGTTCACGGCTGCGTCAGCGCGCCCGTTACGGCAGTGATCTCATTGGCGATCACCAGGTGCAACGACGCCGCATCGGCTACCTGGACTGGGCGACGGAACCGCCCAATCTCCACACGGTCAGCTTGGAGGATGAGGTGTTGGCCAGGATCGAGCCCGTTGACGATCCGCACGTTCTGCTCGTTCTGGACCGTCTGCGCCCGACAGAGCAGCGGATCGCGTGGGACTACGCCCTCAACCCGCCGGAAAGCTGGGAACGGGTGGCCGCCTACAGCGGCCAGGCTCCCGAGCGAGGTGAGAGTGTCCGCCGCAAGCTACGGCGGGAGGGCAGGGTGGTCAGCCAGCGTCTTCAGGGCCATCCCTGGCCTCAGGATTGAGGATGCGTGCGCAGCGAAGCGCCATCCGATATGACCGCGGCCGACTCGACGCCGTCGCCAAGGATCTGGAGACCGGGCCACGCACGACTTGGATCGCCATCATCGACCTGGGCGCGGAACCCCAGCAGAGGGAGCAGCCGGGACAAGGTGATCGCAACGGTGCGGTACGGCGCCAGACGCCGTTAGCTCAACCGTCTTCGCAGGACCATGAACGTCGATACGAATCGGGAGCACTAAGGTCGCGCTTGCGGCTCTGAGCGTAGAGCCAGATAAGGCCTTGAACTGGCCGCCAGGTTCGGCCCTTGTGTTCAAGACGATCCTGCGATCCCGGAGCAGGCACCTGGCGCCTGAATCGGGAATACAGGACGTGTCATGCGAGGCCTGCTGAGGGGAGTTGGAGACCTCTCAGAAGGCAATCCTTGACGCCGTCGTGTCCAGCGCCCGAACCATCCGCCTGCGAGCAGGCCGTGCCGCCGGGGCATGACGGATGAGCGCCTTCTTCGCGCTCGGGATCTTCACGGTGGCGTTCTTCTTCATCGCCACCGAGAAGGTCGGCAAGGTCAAGGTGGTGATCATCGCCGCCGGGCTGATGGCCGTGACCGGACTGATCCCCGGCGCCGGCGTGTTCTTCTCCGAGCACGAGGGCATCGACTGGAACGTCATCTTCCTGCTGTTCGGCATGATGGTCATCGTCGGGATCATCAAGCAGACGGGGCTCTTCGACTATCTCGCGATCTGGGCCGCCAAACGATCGCGCGGCCGGCCCTACCGGCTGATGGTCATCACCGCGGTGGCCTCGCCGTTCCTCGACAACGTCACCACGATCATGCTGGTCGCGCCGGTCACCGTGATGGTGTGCAACCGGCTGCACATCCCCGCGCAGCCGTGACTTCCTCATGCACATGGCGCCCATCGTGGTGATCATCTTCGTGGTGTTCGTGCTGTTCACCCGGGTGTTGTTCCGCAACTCGCTCCAGTACCACGAGGAGCACGTCGCCGCGGTGACGGCGCTGCAGGAGCGGCGGGCCATCACCGACCCGCGGCTGCTCGTCCGGTGCCTGGCCGTGCTCGTCGTCGTCGTCGTCGCGTTCGGGCTGCACGCCGTGGTGCACACCGAGCCGTCGATCGTCGCCCTGGTGGGCGCCGGGGTGATGCTGCTGGTGTCGCGCTCGAACGTGCACGACGTGCTGAACGAGGTCGAGTGGCCCACGCTGGTGTTCTTCATGGGCCTGTTCGTCATGGTCGCGGGCCTGGCCCACACCGGCGTGATCGAGGCGATCGGCACCTGGGCCGTGGACGTGCTGGGCGACAACTACTTCCTCGCCGCCACGTCGCTGCTGTTCGGCTCCAGCGCGCTGGGCGCGTTCTTCGACAACATCCCGTACATCGCCACGATGGCCCCCATCGTCGAGGGCGTCGTCGCGCAGGTGCCCGACCCGCAGACCGGCCAGGCCCTGTGGTGGGCGTTCGCCCTGGGCGCCGACTTCGGCGGCAACGGCACCGCGGTCGCCGCCAGCGCCAACGTGGTCGCCATCGGCATCGCGGCCCGCACCGGACACAAGATCAGCTTCTGGCAGTTCACCCGGTACGGCATCGTCGTCACCGTCCTCAGCACGGCGATGGCCTGGTTGTACGTATGGCTGCGCTACTTCACCTGACGCCGCCCCTGAGAACAGGCCAGGGGGAAATCAGGGACGATCACTGATGGGCCGGCCAGGCGCGAAGGGGCATCGTGATCCCCATGAACCCCGCGAACCGCCTGGCCCAAGCGTCCTTCACCGCCGGGCCGGCCGCCCTGCTCGGCGGCTGGCTCCTCATGCGCCCCATTGACGGCGACCTCGTGCCAGGTCCTTGGTGGACGGCCGCTCACGTGGTCTGGCTGGCCGGCTTCGCGATGTTCGGCGTCATGACCCTGGCGCTGCGCGGCGTGGCCGGGCCCGTGACGGGCGGGCGGCGCGCGGCGGTGGACGTGGCCGTGGCGGCGGCCCTGCTCAGCGTCGCCGCCAACGTCGTCCAACTGGCCATCGACCTGTACGCGGGCTTCACGGCCGCCGACGGTGCGGCCATGCGGGCGCTGTTCGAGCAGGTGAAGGGCTACCCGGGGGTTGAGGCGCTGGTCTACTCGGCGGGCGCGCAACTGTTCTTCGCCGCCCTCGTGGCGCTGGCCGTCATCCTGGCCGCGCTGCGCCGGGTCACCCCCGTGGGCGCCGGCGTCACCGTCGTCGGGGTGGTCGTGATGGCGGTGGCGACGTTCCAGACGGGCCGCGACGCGGCGCTGGCGGCGGTGGGCATGGCGCTCGTCTGGCTGGGTGCGCTGCTGCTGGGACGGGGGCCCTCCGCCGGACTCGCCGCGCCCACGCCGTCGAGGGCATAGGAGCCGGCGGGCCGCCGCCCGGCCGCCGCCCAAGGCCGGGCTTGCCGGACAGCGCCGTCAGTCACTGGGCCGGGCCGGGGCCATCAGCGGTTCCCATCCCGCTCATGAGCCCCGCCCCGGTCCGGCGGCTAGACGCGGTGGCCGTTGACCCACACGTTGCGCAGGACGAGGCCCGTCACGTCGGTCACGACGTCGTCCTCGGTCATCTCCTCGAACACGCTGTTCGTGACCCGCACGCCCCGGATCGGATTGTCCGGGTTGCCGATCAGGTTGAACGCCCTGGGCGCCCGCCCGGCCCGCAGCCGCTGGATGTCGATCCGGCCCACCTCCGGGAAGTAGGGGCCGGTGTGCTTGTTCTCGTAGTTGAGCGCCACCTCGACGACCGCGTCGGCCGCCTGCTCCACGGTGATGTCCTTGACGTAGACGTCCCTGACGTACCCGCCGCGCTCGGGGTTGGTCTTGATGCGCACCGCCCGCTCCAAGCGAGGGCTGCTCATCGTGCAGTTCCACGCGAACACCCAGCTCACCCCGCCGGTGGTCTCGCTGCCGATGGTCACCCCGCCGTTGCCGTCGCGCATCACGCACGAGTCCACGAGCACGTTCGTGGACGGCGCGTTCACCCGGCGGCCGTCGGCGTTCTTGCCCGCCTTGATCGCCACGCAGTCGTCGCCCGTGTTGAACTCGCACCGCTCGATGAGCACGTCCACGCAGGACTCGGGGTCGCAGCCGTCGTTGTTCGGGCCGTGCGGGCTGTCCACGGTGACCCCGCGGACGGTCACGTTCGTGCACAGGACCGGATGGATGTTCCACATGGGGGAGTCCTTGACGGTGACGCCCTCGATGAGCACGTTGCGGCACTGATAGAGCTGGATCAGGTTCGGCCGCAGGTGGTGGCCCTCGCCGAACACCCGCTCCGCGACCGGTACGCCCTCCTCGGCCATGCTCGCGAGCAGCTTCTTGTCCGGGCCCTCCGTGGGGGGCGGGTCGTTCGACCAGTCCCACCAGTGCTCGGCGTCGGCCTGACCGTCGATGACGCCGTCTCCGGTGATCGCGACGTTGGTCCTGCCGTGGGCGTAGATGAACGGGGAGTAGTTCATCAGCTCGATGCCCTCGTACCGGGTGTGCACGACGGGCAGGTAGTCGGCGGGGTCGCGGCTGAACTTGATCGTCGCCCCGGCCTCAAGGTGCAGCTCGACGTCGTCGGCCAGGTGGATCGCGCCCGTCAGGTACGTGCCCGCCGGCACCAGCACGCGCCCGCCGCCCGCCGCCGAGCAGGCCGCGATCGTGTCACGGAAGGCCTGGGTGCACATGGTGCCCCCGTCACCGGCGGCCCCGTGGTCGGTGATCGGGAAGGTGCGGCCGGGGAAGCGCGGCGGCGTGATGCGCCGCCTGATCCGCGGTACCCGGCCCCACGCCGCGGCGGCCGGGTCGGTGACGGTGCCGGTGGCCGGGGCGGCGGCCGCACGACCGGCCACCCCGGCGGCCAGCAGGCCGCCCACGGCGCCGGCCAGCAACCTTCTGCGTAACTGGTCCATCGAAGTCCTCCGTCTGCGCTAGGGGGTGTCGGTCCTTCAGCCGCGGGCCATCGAGATGCCCCGCCGCTCCACCTGCGTGTGCTCGCCGACCTGGTACGGCGCGCAGCGCCGCGCCGCCGTGTAGAAGTGGTACGGCCGGCCGTCCCGCGAGACGATCGCCGGTTTGTGCGCGTACGTGTCGTCCACCGACCCGGGCGGGCCTACGTCGATGAGGATCTCGCCGCTCTTGCGCCAGGTGCGCAGGTCGCGGGAGACCGCGTAGCTCTCTCGCGCGTGCCCGTCGAAGGAGAGCCCGAAGTAGAACATCACCCACCAGTCGCCGTCGCGCAGCACGCACGGGTCGGAGGCGAACCGTTCGTCGAAGGCTCCCTCGCCGCCGTGCGGCACGACCGGCCCGGGGCTGGGCCGCGTCCAGCGTTCGAGGTCGGGGGAGACGGCGTAGCCGATCTGCTCACGCCAGCCGCCGTAGGTGCGGTCCTTGGCGTTGTAGAAGCAGTAGTAGAGGCCGTCGTGGCGCAACAACCACGACTTGTACAGGCCGCCGCGCTCCCAGGCACCGCCGTCCTGCGGGCGCAGCACCGCGCCGGTGTCCTTCCAGGTCCGCAGGTCGTCGCTGGCCAGGAAGCCGATGACGCCGGCGCCGACCTCCATGCCGGCCTCCGGGTAGGCGTGGTACGTGGCGAGCGCCCGGCCGTCCAGCCAGGTCACCTGGCCGTCGGAGCCGAGCCGGTTGTCGCGCAGGATCGACGTGAGCGCCGCGTTGTGGCGCCGGTGGGGATGGCCGGGGTCGCGCGGCAGGATCACCTCGCCGGGGCTCCACGTCTCCAGGTCCGGTGAGCGGCTCAGCGCGGTCTGGTAACCGGTCCCGTCGAAGCCGACGTACGTCATCAGGTATTCGCCGCCGTCGGAGCACACGAACGGGCAGTCCACGAAGAGGCTGTCGAAGCGGCCGGGCTCCCGTGACGGCTCGACCAGCAGCCGGCCCGCCTTGTGCGGAGTCCTGACGCGCGCCGGGTCGTACCCGCTCGCCGGCCCGTTCACCGGCCCGTTCACCGGCTCGCCCCGAACGTCCAGCGTCCGGCGGGCACCTCGTAGGAGCGGCCGCCGAGCGCGACGGCACCGTCGGGGGAGGTGTGCCGGGGCAGGCCGAGGTCCGGCAGCCGTACCTCCGCCGACGAGCCGGGCGGGACCTCCACGTCGAGCGCGAACCCGCCGTCGCGCCGCTCCCACGACACCGCGACCCTCCCGTAGGGCGTCGCGGTGCCCGCCCGCACCGCCTTCAGATCACCGGGCGCGGCCGGCTCGATCAGCAGCCGGCGGAAGCCGTTCGAGCCGGGCGCCTGCCCGATGCCGCCGAGACCCCGGTAGAACCAGGAGTCGATCGCGCCGAGCATGTAGTGGTTCTGCGACAGCCCGCGCGTCGGGCCGTCCCACGCCTCGGTGAGCGCCGTGGCGCCGTGCCTGACCTGGTAGCCGTAGCTCGGGTTGCTCGTGGAGACGGCGAACTCCCACAACGCGTCGTGCCGTCCTGCGCGGGACAACACCCGGAACAGCGCGGGCAGCACGACCTCGCCGACCGTGATGCCGCCGCCGCGCACGTCCTCGCTCACCCGGTCCAGCACGTGGGGCACGACGTCGCCGGGCACGACGCCCATGTCGAGCGCCAGGATCTCCGACGCCTGCGTGGCCTTGCCGAACCCGCCGGGGAAGGCGCCGGAGAAGAAGCCGGTGAACGCCGCCGAGATCCGCTCCGCCAGCGCGCTGTAACGTGCGGCGTCGCCGTCGCGGCCGAGCACCCCGGCGACACGCGCCATCGTGCGCGCGGCCTGCCAGTAGCCCCACGTCGACACCAGCGGCACGGGCGTGGACGGGTCGGGGGCGAGCCAGTCGCCGAGCCCGTGGCCGAGGACACCGTCCTCCGCCCGCCCGGTGAGGTAGTCCACGTAGCGGCGCATCGCGTCGTAGTGCCGCTCCATCGCGGACGTGTCGCCGTACCAGCGGTAGAGCTGCCACGGCACGCGCACCATCGCGCCGCCCCAGTTGGGGTCGTCCCTGAAAGGGCCGTCGAACACGACGTACTCGGGCGCGATGTCCGGCACCAGCCCGTCCCCGGTCTGCGCCTCGGCCATCGTGACCAGCAGCTCGCGATAGTAGGCGGCCACGTCGTAGTTGTAGGCCACGACGTCGAAGAGCAGGTGGGTCTGCTCCAGCCAGCCCAGCTTCTCCCGGTGCGGGCAGTCGGTCAGGACGCTGTACATGTTGCCCCGAACCGCGCGGTCGATGATCCTGTGGATGTCGTTGACCAGCGGGTCGGACGTCTCGAACACCCCGGTGGGCGTGTTGTCCGCGCGCAGCACCAGCGCTGTCACCGCCTCGGGGCCGACGTGCTCGGGCAGGCCCTGCACCTCGACGTAGCGGAAGCCGTCGTAGCGGAAGCTCGGGTGCCAGGTCTGCGGGCCGTCCTTGGTGACGTACGTGTTGAAGATCGGCGCGCCCGTCGTGGGCTTCGACTGGATCACGCGGCCGAAGTCGTCGAGCTGGTCGCCGGGCAGCAGCCGCAGGTAGCGCCCGGCCGGGAGGTCGAGCCGGAGCTCGGCCCAGCCGGCGACGACCGTGCCGACGTCGAACACCGCCGTGCCGTCCTTGGCGACCAGCTTCTCCACCGCGGGGAGCGTCTCCGTGACCCGGATGGGCGGGCAGGCCCGCGCGCGCAGCGAGACGGCCGGCTCGTCCGGCACGGTCACCGGCCGCCAGCCCGAGCGGTCGGCGCCTGGCGTGTCCCACCCGGCGACGGACAGGCGGGCGTCGTGGTCCTCGCCGCCGAACCAGTGCGAGCGCGTGGTCGGGCCCTCGGTGGCCAGCCAGTCCGGCCCGGTGCCGAACGTGTGCGACGACCCGTCGCTGTAGGTCACCTCTAGTTGCGCGATCGCCTTCGGCGCGCCCTTGGAGCCGTAGAACTTCATGTAGCGGTCCTGGTGCGGATACACGTGCGCGATGCCGGGGCCCAGCGCGATCCCGACCGCGTTCGCGCCCTCGCGCAGCAGCGCCGTCACGTCGTGCGTCGCGTACGCCACCCGCCGGGTGAAGTCCGTGTACGCCGGCTCCAGCACGGCGTCCGTCACCGGCCGGCCGTTCACCGACGCCACGTAGACGCCGAGCCCCGCGACGTGCAGCCGCGCCCGCGCGACCGGCCCCGTCACGGTGCACTCGCCGGCCAGCAGTGGCAGCGGGAGCCCCTCACCGGCGCGCGGGTTGCCCGTGTCGTGCCAGCCGGCATGGGTGATCCAGGAGGCCGTCCAGTCGTCCGCGTCCAGCAGCCCCGTCTCGAACCGCGCGCCCGTGCTCCACGCGGACCACGCGCCGCCGGCGTCGCGGACCCGCACCCGCCAGTGCACGACGGCCCGGCTCGTCGGCGGAGGGCCGCCGTAGGTCACGCGCTGCTCGGCGGACTCGACCTCGCCGGTGTCCCACAGGTCGGCCGCTCCCTCCGCGGCGCCCGCCTGCACGTGGTAGCCGGTCTGCACGAGGCCGGCGGGCAGTTGCCAGCTCAGCGGGGGCCGGGTGATCTCGATGCCGAGGGGGTCGGTCAGGTCGCACGTTCGCAGGTTGCTCACCAAGACAGGGGCTCCTCAGGTGATTTTGATCATGTACGCGGCCGTGGTGGGCGGCTCCGGCGGCAGGTCGGCGTAGAGGGCGTCGGGGGCCAGCCGCCAGCCGACGGGGCCGTGGCCGAGCAGCTCCACGGTGGCCGGGCGGCGCTCCAGCAGCCCCGCCGCGGTGCCCAGGCTGGTGATTCTGGCCGTGCGGTCGTCCGGCCAGGCGAGCAGGGTGGCGTACATGGCCTCGCCCTTGCGGGTGAAGCGGATGTCGCCCGGCCGGTACGCGCGGTCGGCCTCGTTGTAGCCCTCGTAGCCCTTGACCTCGCCCATTCCCGTCGTGCCCTCGCTCGCGCGCAGCCAGGGCGTCGTGCCGTAGACGCCCTCGCCGCAGACCCGCAGCCAGCCGCCCACCTCGGCCAGCAGCGCGCGGGCGCGGGCGTCGACGGTGCCGTCGGCGTGCTGGGGGATGTTCAGCAGCAGGCAGCCGTTCTTGCTGACCACGTCGATCAGCAGGTGGATGATCTGCTGCGGGGTCTTGCGCGGATGGAACATCGGGTCATCGTCGGCGCAGTCGAACCACTCGCCGTCGCTGGTGTCGAACTGCCACGGGTGGGGCTGGGCCTCGTCGAGCTGGCGGCGCTCGCAGTCCATGACCACCGCGGTGCGGTCGGCGTCCGGCACGTCCTTGATCGTCACGATGCCGCCGGTCGGGCACGTGTTGTAGTAGCGGGCCAGCAGCTCCAGCCCGGCTGTGCTGACCGGCTCCGACTCCACCACGCTGCCCGCGTCGAACGGCAGCCGGCCGTCGTCGAGATAGACCAGGTCAGGACGGTAGCGGTCGAGCGCCTCGCCGACGCGGGCGTAGAAGCGCTCGGCGACGTGCGCGGGCGGCCGGGCTCCCGGGTCGTGCCGCTCCGGGTAGAGGGTCGCGGGATCGAGGCCGTCCCACCAGGTGCCGGCGCCGTCGGCCCTGGTCAGCGCCCCGTCGTACGGCTCGCCCGTCTCGGGGTCGCGCCCGTGCGCCACGTCGAGCCAGCGCCACGTCCAGTGGTGGTGGAAGCTGAGGCCGAAGGGCAGCCCGGCCGCGCGGGCCGCCCGCTCCCACGCGCCGACGATGTCGCGCCGGGGGCCGACGCGGGCGGCGGTCCAGTCGTGTTGCCGGGAGTCCCACAGGTCGAAGTTGTCGCAGTGGGTGGCCAGGGCGACGAAGTAGCGGGCGCCGCTGGAGACGTACAGGTCGATCAGCTCGTCCGGGTCGAAGCGCTCGGCGCGCCACCGGTGGAACAGGTCCTTGGCCCCCCCGAGCTGGGTGGGGCCGAAGTGGGCGCGGTGGTGGGCGTGCTGACGTTCCGCGCGCACGCGTTCCCACGGCTCGGACCAGGGCTGCATGCCGTAGAGGTGGCGGGCGTACCAGTCGCCGGAGCGGGCCACGGACTGCGGGCCCCAATGCGACCAGATGCCGAACTTCGCCTCACCGAACCACGCCGGCACGCTGTGCCGGCGCAACGACCGCCAATCCGGCAGGAAACCGCTCACGTGATCACCCGTACGTCGAAGGGGGCCAGCCGGAGCGGGCCAGGGTCTATCGGCTGCCGCCGGCCCGTGACCTCGACGGCCGGCCGGGACACCGTCACCACGCGCTCGCGGTCCGACCAGTTGTGCGCGAACCACAACCGACGGCCGCGCGCGTTGACCGCGGAGTGCACGGTGACCTGCGGCTGCGCGCCGGCGGAGACCGGCACGGTGACAGGGGCCGTGACAGGGGCTGGGGCGGCGGATCGCGGGCCCGCCTCGGCGGTGACCCGCGCGGCGATGCGCTGGAACAGCGCCGCCGCCAGGTCCCTGCCGGGCAGGGTGCCGACATAGGTCACCGTGCCGCGCCCGGCGCGGTGCTCGGTGACGGCGGGCCAGCGGCCGAAGTGGTGGTGGTCGTAGCGGGCCAGCGCCTCGGCCCCCTCCAGCTCCAGCGCGTCCGCCCAGGAGCGGGCCACCCCCTGCTCCCCGAGCCCGCGCACCGGAACAGGGCCGAGCAGCGTCGAGTACTCCAGGTAGCGCACCCCGGCCAGCTCGCGCAGCGGCCCCGGCGCCACCTCGGCCCGCGCCCGCGCCTCCTCGTCCGCGTACCCGGTGCGGAAGGTCAGCACCAGGTGCCCGCCGTCGCGCACGTATCCGGTGAGCGCGTCGGCCGTCGCGGCGGACAGGCAGTAGAGGGCGGGCGCCACCACGACGGGGAAGCGCCGGGCCCCGAACTGCTCGGGCGTCACGAAGCCCGCCTGCAGCCCGGCGTCGCTCGCCCCCTGGTAGAACGCCGCGACGATCCGCTCGTAGGAGTCGCGGTCGGGGCTCCGCCCGTCGAGCGTGAGCGGCGGCTGGAACGTCAGCGCCCACTTGCTGTCGGGGGAGTGGACGAACCCGACGTCGGCGTCAGGGGTGAGCCCGGCGAGGTCGTCGCGTGCCCGGTCGAGCTCCGCGCCCAGCGCCGCGATCTCGTCGTAGATCCGGCCCGGCGTCATGGCGTGCCCGAGGATGCCGCCCCAGTACGTCTCGGCGCCGTCGTGCAGCGTGTTCCAGTGCCAGTACGAGATCATCTCCGCGCCGCGCGCGACCAGCGCCCAGGCCGCCTGGCGGAGCTGGCCGTCGTAGGGCGTGACGTTGAGCTGGGATCCGGCGATCGACGTCGCGTTCGTCTCGGTCACCCAGTAGCGGCGCTGCTTGGAGCCGTACATGCGGTCGGCCGCCTGGAACAGCGCGGCGGGCCCGGCAGCGAACCAGCCGATCTCGGCGGGCCGGTCCTCGGCGTCGCGGGTCAGCGCGTCCTGCGCGAGGTAGTAGGCGTTGCCGCTGGTGACGGTCAGGTGCTCGGACAACCGTACGTCGTCGAGGGCCGGCCGCTGGTAGGCCAGGCACGTGGTGAGCGCGCGGTCGCCGGGCACCAGCTCGCGGACCAGGCCGGCCTGCCAGGCGATGAACCGGGTGGTGAGCTCGGCCTGGAAGCGCCGCCACGCGAGGTCGTACGACGGGGTGGTGTTGCCGTCGGGCCGCCAGAGCTCGGACCAGTCGCCGAGGCGGTGCGACCAGTAGGCAAGCCCCCATTCCTCGTTCAGCCGTCCGACGTCGCCGTACCGTTCGGCGAGCCAGGCCGCGAACCGCTCGAACACCGGCTCGTTGTGGATGAGGTGCAGCCCTGGCTCGTTGTCGAGCTGGATCCCGATCACGGCGGGGTGGCCGCCGTGCCGGCCCACGACGGCGCGGATGACGCGCTCGGCGTGGCGCAGGAAGACGGGCGAGGTGAAGTCGACCTCCTGGCGCGCGCCCCAGGGGATGCGGGCCCCGCCGGCGCGCACGATGGCCAGCTCGGGGTGCTTGCGCTGCAGCCAGGGCGGGATGGCGTACGTCGGGGTGCCCAGCAGCACGCCGATGCCGCGCTCGTGCGCTGCGTCCAGGACCGGCGTCAGCCAGTCGAGGTCGAACTCGCCGTCGCGGGGCTCCCAGGTGGACCAGACGGATTCGCCGACGCGGATGGTGTCGATCTTCGCCTGGGCCATCAGGTCGAGGTCGCGCTTCGGATCGGGGGCGCGGAGGTATTCGGGGTAGTAAGCCGTGCCGAATCGGATGCCAGGGCTGCGGGTGGGGGGCGGTGGCGTCATGGGGGCTCTTGCGTCCTCCCCGTGTCGAGACGGACCGGTGGTCAATCTTAAAACGATTTATCGAATGATATATTTATTCACGCCCTCATGTCAATGCCCTGATGGCGCTTCGTTGCTGTCCCGTTTCCTGCGTCCCGTGTCTGGGCGGCAGGTCGTCAGAGGCAAGGGAGGGATGGTGCCGACGGAACGTCGCGTATAGGCTTAAAACGTTTTGTCTCACCGGAGGGACGTTCGGATGGTCGACTTCCACGAGGACCCCGGGCCGGGCTCCGGGCGGCGGGCGGCGCGCGCGGACTTCGTCTCCGACGCGCCGCGGCTGTCGCTCAACGGCCTGTGGCGCTTCCGCCTCTCGGGCACCGCCGCGGGGACGGGGCCCGCGCTCCCCGACCCGGCGCTCGACGACGACGGCTGGGACACGATCAGGGTGCCGTCGCACTGGGTGCTGGAGGGCCACGACCGGCCCCTCTACACCAACACCGCCTACCCGTTCCCCATCGACCCGCCCCACCTGCCCGACGACAACCCGACCGGCGACTACCGGCTCCGCTTCGACCTGCCTTCAGGCTGGCCGCGCGGCCGGGCCGTGCTGCGCTTTCAGGGTGTCGACTCCTGCGGCACCGTGTGGCTCAACGGCGAGCTGCTCGGGCACTCGAAGGGCAGCAGGCTGCCGTTCGAGTTCGACGTCACCGGGCTCGTGCGGGCCGGCGGCAACCTGCTCGCCGTACGCGTGCAGCGCTGGTCGTCCGGAAGCTACCTGGAAGACCAGGACATGTGGTGGTTGCCCGGCATCTTCCGCGACGTGGAGCTGCTGGCCAGACCCGAGGGCGGGATCGACGACCTCACCGTCCGGGCCTCCTACGACGCCGCCACCGGCTCCGGCGCGCTCCTGGTCACCGCCGACGCTCCGGGCCTGGTCGAGATCCCCGAACTCGGCATCGCCGTGCCCACGGGCGAAGAGGTCACGGTCGCGCACGTCGAGCCGTGGAGCGCCGAACACCCCCGCCTCTACCGCGGCACCCTCCGCGCCGCCGGCGAGACGATCGACCTGCCCGTCGGCTTCAGGACCGTCGAGATCGCCGGCGGCCGGCTGCTCGTCAACGGCAGGCCGGTCCTCCTCCGCGGCGTCAACCGGCACGAGCATGACCCCGTACGCGGCCGCTCGCTCGACCGCGCCACCATGATCCGCGACATCGAGCTGATGAAGCGGCACAACGTCAACGCCGTCCGCACCGCCCACTACCCGCCTCACCCCGAGTTCCTGCGGATGTGCGACGAGTACGGCCTGTGGGTCGTCGACGAGTGCGACATCGAGACGCACGGCTTCATCTACGCGGGCTGGGAGGGCAACCCGCCCGCCGAGCCGATGTGGCGCGACGCCCTGCTCGACCGCGCCCGCCGGATGGTCGAGCGCGACAAGAACCATCCCAGCGTGGTCATCTGGTCGCTCGGCAACGAGAGCGGCAGCGGGGCGGCGTTCGGCGACATCGAACGCTGGATCCGCGAGCGCGACCCGACCAGGCCCCTGCACTACGAACGTGACCCGAGCTACCGCCACTCCGACTTCTACAGCCTGATGTACCCGTCGCTGGACGACCTGGAGCGGATCGGGCAGCGCAAGGAGGAGACACCGGAGGGGGTGACCTCGGAGTCGCCCGACGACGTGCGGCGGCGCGGGCTGCCGTTCCTGTTGTGCGAGTACGCCCACGCCATGGGCAACGGGCCCGGCTCGCTGGCCGGCTACCAGGCGATCCTGGAGTCGTACGAGCGGTTCTGCGGCGCGTTCGTGTGGGAGTGGATCGACCACGGTCTGACCGGGACCGACGAGCGCGGCCGCCCCTGCCACCGGCACGGCGGCGACATCGACTACCAGCCGAACGGCGGCCGCTACTGCCTGGACGGGCTGCTGTTCCCCGACCGCACACCCTCGCCGGGCCTGGGCGAGCTGCGCGCGGCCATCGCGCCCGTGGGGATCGCGGTGGACACGGTCGCGGGCGAGGTCGCCGTCACCAACAAACACGACCAGATCGACCTCGCCCACCTGGCGTTCCGCTGGTCCACGGAAGTGGACGGCGAACCCTGGCACAGCGGGACGCTCTCCGTGCCGCACTGCCCGGCCCGCGCGACGGTGCGCGTTCCCCTTCCCGCCGTGGCGGTCGCGACGGGGGGCGAGACCTGGCTCACCGTCGAGGCGTCGCTCGCCGCCCCCGCCCGTTGGGCGCCCGCCGGCCACGTCATCGCCTGGACCCAGGCCCGGCTCGGCACCGCCACCCACC
>NZ_SMKP01000049.1:0-56350 GCF_004349015.1 Nonomuraea diastatica | reverse complement strand
GGGCGCGGCGGCGCCGGCCTCGGCGGCCACGTCGCAGGCCGGGAGGGGGACGACCGGGGCGGCCGGGCTCGGGGCCAAGCACCCGCCGCGCCCTGTGGCGCCGGTGAACCAGGAGATCGCCGCCAGGTTCGGCCCCGAGTACAGGACACTGCCCGAGGCCGTGGCGGGCGTCGACATCGAGCCGCTGATCGGCATGCATTCGGCCGCCGACATCGCGGCCAGGCGCAAGGCCATGGCGGACTACATCTGGAAGGGCGCGGGCCTGCCCACGTCACTGCCGAAGGTGGAGAGAGGCGTCGAGGCGCCCGACTTCGCCTCGCTGACCGGCGTGCGCAGGATCGACCGGCTGACGGTCCCGCTGCGCTACCGCGTCTCGGCCAAGGTGTACGACCTCCTGCCCCGCAAGGGCTGGAACCGGCGGCTGGCCCTCTACCACAACGGGCACGGCGAGCCGTTCGACACCATGCTCCGCACCGTCCAGGCGCTGCTGGACCGGGGCTACCGGGTGATGGCGTACGCGATGCCGTTCCACCACTGGAACGCCCAGCAGATCGCCGACCCGGACGACCCGGACAAGCTGCTGCCCGGCCCTTCGCACCGGGAACTCCCGCCGTGGGAGAGGCCCGGGTTCTCGACGCTGACGTTCTTCCTCGAACCGCTCACGGTGACGTTGAACTACGCGGCGGCGACGTACGGGCCGGACTCCGTGGAGATGGTCGGCCTGTCGGGCGGCGGCTGGACGACCACGGTCTACTCCGCGCTCGACCCGCGTGTGACGCGCAGCTATCCGGTGGCCGGGTCGCTGCCCTTCTTCCTGCGCCCGGCCTCGCCCAAGCCGAGCCCGACGATCGGCGACTTCGAGCAGACCAAGGCGGCTCTGCCGGGCTTCTACGCCGCCGAGTCCGACGACTTCCTCGACATGTACGTGCTGGCCTCGATCGGCCGGGGGCGCGGCCAGCTGCAGATTCTCAACCGGTTCGACGACTGCTGTTTCAACGGGGTCGGGCACCGCGCCTACCACGCCCCGGTGCGCGACCGGGTGGCGCTGCTCGCCGGCGGGCGGCCCGAGGAGGGGCGGTGGGACATCCTCGAGGACGCCACGCACGAGGACCACACCATCTCGCCGCACGCGCTGTCCGTGATTCTCTGGGATCTTGACACCTCAAATATCACAACCTAATATCGGAATATAGATACATTATTGAATAAATATTCAGGCGGAGGATTGCGTGGCGGTCAGGACTTTTTCCCACCGGCGCCGGGTGATCGTGAACACCGATGCCAAAAATGAGGCGGACGACCAATTCGCGATCGTGCACGCCCTGCTCTCCCCGAGCCTCGACATTCGAGGTCTGGTGCCCGCGCATTTCGGCAACAGACGCACCCGGTCGAGCCTGGAGGAAAGCCGGGAGGAGATCGAGCTGCTGCTGCGGCTGATGAAGCTCGACGGCCAGGTGCCGGTGGCCGACGGCGTGCCGTACGCGCTGCCCGACGTCGGCACCCCGGTCAGGACGCCGGGCGTCGAGCTGATCATCTCCGAGGCCATGCGCGACGTGGCCGAGCCGCTCTTCGTGGCGTTCCTCGGCCCGCTCACCGACATGGCCTCGGCCCTGCTCCTGGAGCCGCGCATCGCCGAGCGGGACGTGACCGTGGTCTGGATCGGCGGAGGCGGTTACGACGGCAGAGGTGGCGACCCGGGACGCCCCGAGTTCAACCTGTCCAACGACATCGTGGCGGCCAACATCGTGTTCTCGTCCGCGCTGCGGGTCTGGCAGATCCCCGCGCCGACGTACCGGATGATGGCGGTCGGCTACGCCGAGCTGGACGAGAAGGTCGCGCCGTACGGCGAGATCGGCGACTACCTCGTACGCCAGCTCGTCGAGTGGAACGAACGCCAGCACGGCGGGTCGATCGAGTTCCGCGTGCTGGGCGACTCCCCCGCGATCGGGCTGATGTTGCACCCGGCGTGCGGGACCTGGGTGGAGCGGCCCGCGCCGAACTTCCGCCACGACGGCTCACACGACTTCTCCGTCGCGAACCGGCCCATCCGCACCTACGACTCGATCGACGCACGGTTCATCCACGAGGACTTCTTCGCCAAACTGCGGGCCTTCGCGCAGAGGAGGGTGTGACATGAGCGCGCTGACGTTCGGCGCCGGGATATGGGCGTTCGGGCAGATCGTCGACAGGTACGCGACCGACGGCTACGGGCCGTCGAGGACGATGACCGAGATGCTCGACCTGGCGGCGTCCGTGGACGGGCTGGAGTGCCTCGACATCAACGTGCCGTTCGCCGAGGGCGTCTCCAAGACGTCCGAGCTGGCGGCGGCGCTGGCCGAGCGCGGCCTGCGGGCCAGGGCGATCACGCCGCACCTGTACACGCGGGAGTTCGTCAAGGGGGCGTTCACCAACCCCGATCCCGCCGTGCGCGAGCGCGCCGTGGAGCGCGTGCACGAGGCGGTCGCCGTCGCGCGGGAGCTCGGGGCCGGCTACGTGAAGTTCTGGCCCGGTCAGGACGGCTTCGACATGCCGGGACAGGCCGACTACGCGCGGTTGTGGGATCTGACGGTGTCCGCGATCCGCGAGCTGGCCTCGGCGCACTCGGACGTGCAGTTCGCGATCGAGTACAAGGCCAAGGAGCCGCGGGTGCGCATCACGCTCTCCGACGCGGCCCGCACCCTGCTGGCCATCGAGGAGGCCGGGCAGCCGAACGTCGGCATCGTCATGGACTTCGGCCACTCCCTGCTCGCCGGCGAGACGCCCGCCGAGGCGGTGCAGCTCGTGCACCGGCGCGGGCGGCTGGTGTCGGTGGAGCTGAACGACAACTGGCGCGGCTGGGACGACGACCTGCCCGTGGCGTCGGTGCACCTGTTCGAGACCATCGAATACCTGCTGGCGGTGCGGCGCATCGGCTGGAGCGCGCCGGTCCTGCTCGACCAGTTCCCCTTCAGGGAGGACCCGGTGCGGGCGCTGTCGCAGAGCATCGCCACGATCCGGATGCTGGAGCAGGTGTGCGACCGCGTCGACCTCGACGAGCTGCGTGACGCGCAGGAACGGCAGGACGCGCTCAGGGCGCAGGCGCTGCTCTGGTCGGCGCTCGGAGCCGCACGTGAGACGGCCGGGACGGCGGGCGAAACGACCGGGACCGCACGTGAGACGTAGCGACGCCCGGCCGGCCGCGCCCGGAGACGGGGGCGCGCCGTGACCCTCACGCAGACCGCCGGCGGCCTCCTGCTGCCCGACCACGACGCGATCGGCGAATGGCGCCGGCTGCGCGACCGGCTGGCGCACGCCGACCGGACCGCCTCCGCTGCCGCGCTGGCCGCGCTGGCGGGCGGGATCCGGCGCACGGTGATCAGCACGATCCGCACGGCGGGCCTCGGGCACACCGGAGGCGACCTGTCCGTGACCGACATCCTCGCCACGCTGTACGGCGCCGTGCTGCGCATCGACCCGGCCAGGCCGGACTGGCCCGAGCGCGACCGCCTCATCCTGAGCAAGGGACACTGCTCGGTCGCCCTCTACACCACGCTCACGACCTGCGGCTTCTTCCCCGCGGACCGGCTGGCCACGTTCGCTGCCCCGATGTCGCCGCTCAACGGCCATCCCAGCCGCAAGGCGGTGCCGGGCGTCGAGACCAGCTCGGGCCCGCTCGGGCACGGGCTGCCCGTCGGCGTCGGCGTGGCAGTCGGCCTGCGCCTGCGCGGGTCACCGGCCAGGACCGTGGTCGTCCTCGGCGACGGCGAACTGCAGGAGGGCAGCAACTGGGAGGCCGCCATGACGGCGGCGCACCGGGGGTTGTCGTCGCTGACGGCCGTCATCGACCGCAACGGGCTGCAGCAGGGCGCGAGCACCGGCGACACCAACGACCTGGAGCCGCTCGCGGACAAGTGGCGGGCGTTCGGGTGGGAGGTCGCCGAGGTCGACGGGCACGACCATCTGGCGCTGCTGGACGCCGTGACCGCGCCGCGCGCCGAGCCGAGGCCGCGCTGCGTGATCGCGAGGACCGTGAAAGGGCGAGGGGTGTCGTTCATGGAGGACCGGGTGGAGTGGCATCACAAGGTGCCGGACGCCGAGCAGACCCGCATGGCGCTCGAGGAACTGCGTTGATCGTCGAAGAGACGCACGACTGCAGGGACGCCTTCGCCGCGGAGCTGGTGCGGCTGGCCCGCCACGACAGCCGGATCGTGGCCGTGTGCAACGATTCGGTGGGGTCGAGCAAGCTGGCCGCCTTCGCCCAGGAGTTCCCCGACCGGCTGATCAACGTCGGCATCGCGGAGCAGGACATGGTGGGCATCGGCGCAGGGCTGGCCAACGCGGGGCTGGTGCCGTTCGTGTGCGGGGCGGCGACGTTCCTGACCGCGCGGGCGCTGGAGCAGATCAAGGCTGACGTCGCCTACAGCCTGGCCAACGTCAAGCTCTGCGGGATGAGCCCCGGGCTCGCCTACGGCGCGCTCGGGCCCACCCACCACTCGACGGAGGACCTGTCGTGGTTGCGGGCCATCGCCGACCTGCCCGTCGTCGTGCCCGCCGATCCCGCGCAGACCAGCGCGGCGATCCGGTGGGCGGCGGAGACGACGGGGCCGGTGTTCCTGCGGATCGGCCGCTTCCCCGTGCCGGACGTCTCGCCGCCCGGTGGCCCCGCCTTCGCCTACGGGCGGGCGGTGCGGCTGCGGGAGGGCGAGGACGCGACGCTCGTGGCGACCGGCACGATGGTCAGCCGCGCGCTCCAGGCCGCCGTGCTGCTCGCCGAGCGCGGGGTGGAGGCCCGGGTGGTGAACGTGTCGACGATCTCCCCGCTCGACCGCGACGAGATCATCGCGGCCGCCCGGCAGACCAGGGCGGTCGTCACGGCCGAGGAGGCGGTGCCCACCGGTGGGCTCGGGGCGGCGGTGGCGGAGGTCGTCCTGGAGACCAGGCCGGTGCCGATGCGCCTGCTCGGTCCCCGTACGTTCGCGCCGACCGGGGAGACGGCGTTCCTGCTGGAACACTTCGGGCTCACCGCCGAGGGCATCGCCCGCTCGGCGCTGGACGTGCTGGGCCTTGGGGACGGCGACCTCGCAGGTGCGGGCCATGACGGCTGACCCGCTCGTCCTGGGCGTCGACCAGGGCACCAGCGCCACCAAGGCGATCGTCGTGGACGCCGCGGGCGAGACGGTGGCGCGGGCCTCCGTGCCGCTCGCGCAACGGCATCCGGCGCCGGGCATGGTGGAGCAGGACGGCGAGGAGTTGTGGCGCAGCGTCCGCGACGCGGTGTCGGCCTGCCTGGCCGGGGTGCCGGCCGGACGGGTGACCGCCGTGGGGCTGAGCGTGCAGCGCGAGTCGCTGATCCTCTGGGACCGCGCGTCGGGCGAGCCGCTGAGCCCGCTGGTGAGCTGGCAGGACCGCAGGGGCACCGACCTGTGCGCCCGGCTGGCCGCCTCGGGCGCGGCGCCCATGGTCCGCAGGATCAGCGGCCTGCCGCTGGACCCGATGTTCTCGGCGGCCAAGGCGGCCTGGCTGCTCGACCACCACGGCCGGGCGGGCGGCCGACTGGAGGGCCGGACGGGGGGCCTCTGCCTGGGCACGGTCGACTCGTGGTTGTTGTCGCGGCTGGGCGCCGGGCACGTGATCGAGATCGGCAGCGCCTCGCGTACCCAGCTGCTGGACGTGCGGGCCCGCCGCTGGAGCCCGGACCTGCTGGAGCTGTTCGGGATCCCCGAGGAGACGCTGCCCGGGATCGTGCCGTCCGCAGCACCCTCGGCATCGCCCTCCGCAGCGCCCTTCACCGGGGCGCACGCCGACGCCGCCGCGCTGCACCCGTCGCTGGCCGGCGTGCCGGTCGGCGCGGTGCTCGGCGACTCACACGCCGCCCTGTTCGCGCACGCGGCGGGCCGTCCGGGACGGGTCAAGGTCACGTACGGCACGGGCTCCTCGGTGATGGGACTGGCCGACCCGGGAACCGACGGGGACGAGGGGTTGTGCCTGACCATCGGCTGGCAGGAGGACGAGGCGCCCGCGTACGCGCTGGAGGGCAACATCCTGTCCGCCGGGGCGACGATCACCTGGCTGGCCGGGGTGCTCGGCACGGAGCCGGAGGAGCTGGGGCGGCTCGCGACCCGGGGGCGCAGGGGCGCGGTGCACCTCGTGCCGGCGTTCGGCGGCCTCGGCGCGCCGTGGTGGGATGACCAGGCGGTGGCGGTCATGACGGGGTTCGGCCTCGGCAGTAGCAGGGAGGACCTCGCCAGGGCGGCGGTCGACTCGATCGCGCTGCAGGTCGGCGATGTCGTGGCGGCCCTGGAGCGGGCGGCGGGCCCGGTCGACGAGCTGCTGGCCGACGGGGGCCCCACCGCCAACGCCGACCTCATGCAGTGGCAGGCCGACGTGACCGGACGCGCGGTGCGGGTGGCGCGGCGGCCGGAGCTGTCCGCGCTGGGGGCCGCTCACCTGGCCGGGGCGGCGTCCGGTGTATGGTCCCGCCGGGAGCTGTCCGGGCTGCCCCGCCATGGCCGGAGCTACACGCCCGGCCTTCCGGTGTGCGAGCGCCGCCGCGCCCTAGCAGAATGGCACTCAGCAGTGGCCCGGGCTCGCCACCGGACCAGCAGGAGCGGCGGAGCCGAAGCGGAGGCCAGCGATCGTGGGAGCTGACAGTCAGTTCGAGAAGAGCCGTGCCGGCGGCGAGCCCGTGAGATACACCGGGCGCCGGCTCAGCCAGGAGTCCGAGCGTATGCGGCTGCTGGTGCGGGTCGCCCGCCTCTACCACGAGCACGGCGTACGCCAGCCGCAGATCGCCGCCCAGCTGCGCATCTCGCAGCCGCGGGTGTCCCGGTTGCTCAAGGAGGCCGCGGAGATCGGCATCGTGCGCACGGTCGTCGTGGTGCCCAGCGGCGTGCACGCGCTGCTGGAGGAGGATCTCGAGCGCAAATACGGCGTGGAGCAGATCATCGTCGTGGACGCCGCGGGCGACAACCACGACGTGGTGGCCGCGCTGGGCTCGGCCGGGGCGACCCATCTCGACGCCACCCTCATCGGCGGCGAGCACCTCGGCATCTCGTCATGGAGCGCCAGCCTGCTGGCCACGGTCGAGGCGATGCAGCGCCGTCCGGTGCGGGTGGCCGAGGAGGTCGTGCAGCTCATCGGCGGCGTGGGCAAGGGGTCGGCGCAGGTGCAGGCCACCCGGCTGGCCGCCCACCTGGGCGATCTGACGGGCGCCGAGCCGGTTTTCCTGCCCGCTCCGGGCCTGGTCGGCACGCCGGAGGCGCGCCAGGCGCTGTCGGAGGACCATGTGGTGCGGCAGGTCGTCGACGCGTGGTCACGGCTGACGACCGTGCTGGTCGGCATCGGCAGCCTCGACCCGTCGCCGTTGCTGCGTGACAGCGGCAACGCCATCGATGAGGAGGAGCTGGAGACGCTGCGCGGTCTGGGCGCGGTGGGCGACGTGTGCCTGCGGTTCTTCGACGCCGAGGGCCGCCTGATCGACTCACCGCTGGAGCGGCGCATCCTGGGCATCCCGGCCGCCGACCTGCTGCGGGTGCCCCGGCGCATCGCGATCGCCGGGGGCCGCCGCAAGGCGGCCGCCATCCGCGCGGCGCTCAAGGGCGGCTGGGTGAACACCCTGATCACGGACGTGGGCGTGGCCGAGCAGCTGCTCAAGGACTGACCCCCGCTCCCCCGGGCGGCGATCCCGCCCGGGGCTCTTCTCTCGTGCGCGAAGGCCGCCGGGCATCTGGCCCGGCGGCCTTCGCCGTCTCCGCTCCCAGGAAGCCGTGACAGGTCTGTTAACTGACTGTTTCATCCGCGTACGTGACCACTCTTGACAGCCACAACCGTGTCGTTCACGATGTGATGAATCCACTCCATTCATGCCTGAATAAAAATTCTCAGCAAGCGCCAGCGTGGTTCCGGAGTCGTGCCGAAAGACGGCACAGCCCTGTCTATTCGGGGCGGAAAGAGAGCGTTCCGCATGACCGAGGCCCTTGGCTTCGATCGCCATCATTCACATTTCAGCCGCCGGGATTTCGTGCGGTCCGCGGCGTTGGCCCCGCCCGCTGTGGCGTGGGCGAGCACATCGAGCGTGGCGGCGAAGCCGAGCCCGAGCCCCACCCCCACGGTCGAGGCGAAGGAGCGGGCCAAGGGCGTGCCCGCCTTCCCCGGCGCCGAGGGGGCCGGGATGTACACCACCGGCGGCCGGGGCGGCGCCGTGTACGAGGTGACCACCCTTGACGACGACGGCCCCGGCTCGTTACGCGAGGCGGTCGCGAAGTCCGACGGGACGATCGTCTTCCGGGTCGCCGGCAACATCCGGATCGAGGGCGGCCTCGACATCACCGGCTCCAACCTCACCATCGCCGGCCAGACCGCTCCCGGCCACGGCGTCACCATCACCGGCAACGAGACGCAGATCAAGGGTGACAACATCATCCTGCGTCACCTGCGCTTCCGCGGCGGCGACGAGCTCGGCACCCCCATCGACACCTTCGGCGCCCGCGACGTGCGCGACCTCATCATCGACCACTGCTCGTTCAGCTGGGGCGTGGACGAGTGCTTCTCCGTCTACGGCAACACCAACGTGACCGTCCAGTGGTGCATCATCTCCGAAGGACTGGTGAACTCGGTGCACCCCAAGGGCCGCCACGGCATGGGCGGCCTGTGGGGCGGCGACACCATCACCTACCACCACAACCTGCTCGTCCACGAGAACGGCCGCAACCCGCGTTTCAGCTTCACCGAAGGCATGAGCCTGGTCGTGGACCACCGCAACAACGTGATCTACAACCCCGGCATCACGTCCTGCTACGGCGGCGAGTGGTCCAACGGCATCAACATCATCGGCAACTACTACAAGCCCGGCCCGAACACGCGGCCTCCGATCGCCCGGACGATCGTGGCTCCCGGCCGGTTCGGCCAGTGGCACGTCAGCGGCAACACGGTCGAGGGCCACGACGACATCACGGCCGACAACACGCTCGGCATCACCTACCCGCCCGGCGGCGTCACGCTGCTGCCCAGGCCGGTGGAGTTCGAGAACGGCATCACGGAGCAGACCCCGGCGCAGGCGTACGCCACGGTCCTGGAGCAGGCGGGAGCCACCCTGCCGCGGCGGGACGCCATCGACGCCCGGCTGGTCAACGAGGCGCGCACCGGAACGGGGCGGCACATCAACTCGCAGAAGGACGTGGGCGGCCGGCTGCCCCTGCCCTCCGAGGTGCCCGCTCCCGCCGACAGCGACCACGACGGCATGCCGGACGACTGGGAGACCGCGCAGGGGCTGGACCCGCAGAACGCCGACGACGCCAAGACGGTGGACGGCAGCGGGTACACGAACTTGGAGCGCTACCTGAACTCCATCCAGCGGGCCGGAGCCCGCAACCCCCAGGTGTCGATCCTCTCCCCCAAGGCCGACCAGGTGTTCGCGGCCGCGCAGGACAAGCAGTCCATCGTGGTCAAGGCCGACGCCAAGGCCTTGGACGGCGCGTCCATCGCCACGGTCGAGTTCTTCCACGGCGACAAGAAGATCGGCGAGGCCACCGCTGCGCCGTACGAGGTGACCTGGGCGGAGGCGGCCGACGGCAGCTACTGCCTGACGGCTCGCGCGACCGACAGCACGGGGTCGGCGACCACCTCGTCGCTGGTGCCGATCCATGTCACCCGCACCACGACCCACAAGCCGTGGAAGGCGCAGGACATCGGCGAGGTCCCCATCCCCGGAAGCACGGCGTTGAAGGACGGCGTGCTCACGCTGAAGGGATCAGGGAAGATCGCCGGCTGGAAGGACTCCTTCCACTTCGCCCACCAGGCGGTCGGGTTCACCAAGCAGGGCGAGGTCATCGAGATCACCGCGCGGCTGGACGACATCAGCACGGGTCACATCGACGCCGTGGCGGGCGTCATGGTGCGCCAGGACCTCGCGCCGAACTCGCCGTTCATGATGGCCGGCATCGGTTACTCCGCGAGCGGTGACGACGGTGCCGGCATGCGCGCCAAGGCGATCAGGGTCGCCTCGAACGGCAAGGAGCCCAGCGTCGGCCTCTGGCCGTACGACGGCGATCCGCTGAGCGTGAAGCCGTACTGGCTGCGCCTGGTCTGCCGGAGCCTGCCGACCGGTGACCACGAGTTCGAGGCCTTCCTCTCCGACAACTCGCTGAACTGGGACCGCATCGGCTACGAGCGCATCGCGATGCGCAGCGGCCGGTTCTACATCGGCCTCGCGGTCGACGGGAACCAGGAGGCGATCGCCGTCCGCACCTACACCACGGCGCGGTTCAGCCTCGTGAAGATCAATGGCTGACAAGACAGGAGCATGCTCATGACACCACAACCGTTGACGAGGAGGGGTCTGCTCGCCGGCGGAGGCTTCCTGCTGCTGGCGTCCGCCAGTGGATGCGGCTTCTTCGACACCAGCCCCGACACGGGCGGCAAGGCCGCGCAGGCGGTCGACATGTCGGCCAAAGAGGCCCCGGCGCTGGCCGAGCTGGTCAAGAACGGCAAGCTGCCGCCGCTCGCCGAGCGCCTGCCGAAGAACCCTCTGGTGGTCAAGCCGCTGAAGGAGCCCGGCTCGTACGGCGGCACGTGGAACTCGGCCATGGTGGGCGAGGACGACTGGGACTGGCTGATCTACACCCTCGCCTACGAGCCCGTGGTCAGGCTCAAGCCCGGCACCAACGGCCAGAAGGGCCCGGACGACATCATCCCCAACGTGGCCGAGTTCGAGGTCAAGGACGACGGCCGGGAGTATGTCTTCCGGCTGCGCGACGGCCTGAAGTGGTCCGACGGGCAGCCCTGCACGGCCGACGACCTGCTGTTCGCCTTCGAGGACGTGGCCGTCTACAAGGACCTGCACACGACCGGCGTCTACGACCTCTACCTGGAGAACGGCACCACGGACGAGCTGGTCAAGGTGGAGAAGGTGGACGAGCGGACGGTCCGCTACGTCTACAAGGAGCCGAAGGCGGGCCTGCTGTTCCAGATCGCGGTCGCCACGTTCGAGCGTGGCGGTGCGGCCGGGTTCCTGCTGCCCAAGCACTACCTCAAACAGTTCCACAAGAAGTACAACCCGGACGCCGACAAGCTGGCCAAGGAGCAGCAGTTCGAGGACTGGACCCAGTTGTTCATGCAGAAGAACGACTGGGCGCACAACGCGGACATCCCGACGCTGCACCCGTGGAAGATCACCACCGCGATCGGCGACGGCACGGCGGTGGTGGCCGAGCGGAACCCGTACTACTGGAAGGTCGACGACCAGGGGCGCCAGCTTCCCTACATCGACCGGTTCAGGTCGGATCTCCTCGGCGACGTCGAGGTGGAGCTGCTGAAGATCATGAACGGCGAGATCCACATGCAACTCCGCAACTTCAACACGCCGGAGAACAAGCCGGTGGTCGCGCAGAACGCCGGGAAGGGCAAGTACCGGCTGTTCAACGTGCCGAGCCGGCTGAGCAACACGATGATCATCCAGTTCAACCAGACGATCGGCGACGACGACCTGCGCGAGTTGTTCCAGAAGAAGGACTTCCGGATCGGGTTGTCGTACGCGATCAACCGCAAGGAGATCATCGACGGCGTGTACGCCGGGCAGGGCGAGCCCTGGCAGGCCGCGCCGTCCAAGAACAACGCCGTCTACGACGCGGAGTTCGCCAAGCAGTACACGGAGTACGACGTCGCCAAGGCGGGCGAGTACCTGGACAAGGCCGGGCTGACCAAGAAGGACTCCGCCGGCAGGCGGCTGGGCCCCGACGGCAAGCCACTGATCGTCACCGTCATGACCAGCGCGGAGTTCCCGCACCACGTCCAGGCGCTGGAGTTCGTCAAGAAGCACTGGGAGGCGGTCGGGGTCAGCCTGCGCGTCGATCCGGTGTCGGACACGCTGTACACCGAACGCACGATGGGCAACAACCCGCAGGCGTCCACGTTCACGTGCAGCGACTTCGACGTGATCACCGGCACCGGCGGCAGCCACTACTACGTGCCGAGCAACTCCGGCAGCGCCCGCTACGCCATCCGCTGGGCCCTGTGGTACGGCAGCAAGGGCAAGAACGGCGACGAGCCGCCGGCAGTGGTGCGCGAGCAACTCGAGGCGTTCACCGCGATGCGCACCGAGCCGGACGTCAACAAGGCGCTGGAGCACGCCAGGAAGGTCGTGCGGATCGCCAAGGACCAGTTCTACGCGATCGGCATCAGCTCGCACCCCGACGAGTACGGCATCGTCTCCAACGAGGTCAAGAACGTGCCCGACTCCATGTCCGTCTGTCCCGTGAATCCCGGGCCGACCCAGCCCGAGCAGTACTCCTTCTGAGGCGCCGGAATGCTGGGTTATTTCGGCCGCCGCCTGCTGTACGTGGTGGTGACGATGTGGGCGATCTCGATCGCCACCTTCGTCATCATCAACCTGCCGCCGGGCGACTACGTCTCGACGCTGATCGCGAACGCGCAGGCGGGCGGCGAGGGCCTCACTCCGGCGGAGATCGAAAACCTCAGGCTGCGGTACGGCCTGGACGATCCGATCTTCGTCCAGTACTGGCGCTGGATCACGGCCATCCTGCTCCACGGCGACTTCGGTCAATCGTTTGCCTGGAATCAGCCCGTCGCCACGCTCATCGGCGAGCGGGTCGCGCTCTCGGCGATCCTGTCGATCAGCTCGCTGCTCATGGTCTGGGCGATCGCGTTCCCCATCGGGATCTACAGCGCGGTCAAGCAGTACTCCTGGGGTGACTACGGATTCTCCTTCCTCGGCTTCATCGGGATGGCGATCCCCGAGTTCATGCTGGCGCTGGTCCTCATGTACATCGGGTTCCGCTACTTCGGGGCGAGCGTGGGGGGCTTGTTCTCACCGGAGTTCCAGGACGCGGCCTGGAACCTGGGCAAGGTACTGGACCTGATGGGACACCTGTGGGTGCCGATCCTGGTCATCGGGGTGTCCGGCACGGCCGGCATGATCCGGGTGACCAGGGCGAACCTGCTCGACGAGCTCTACCGGCCCTACGTGCACACGGCCAGGGCCAAGGGGCTGCCGGAGTGGAAGCTGCTGCTGAAGTACCCGGTGCGGATGTCGCTCAGCCCGTTCTTCAGCACGGTGGGCTGGCTGCTCCCGGGGCTGATCGGCGGGGAGACCATCGTGTCGGTCGTCATGAGCCTGCCGACAGGCGGCCCGCTGCTGCTCAGCGGGGTCATGAGCCAGGACATGTACCTGGTCGGCAGCTTCATCATGATCCTCAGCACGCTGACCGTGGTCGGCACCGTGGTGAGCGACCTGGCGCTGGCGTGGTGGGACCCGCGAATCCGCAAACGGTACAAGAGAGAGTAGCGCCACATGTTCCTCAGGCGACCGACGAAGGAAGTAGGGACGCTGCCGCAATGGCGGCTGATGTGGCGGCAGTTCCGCCGGCACCGGCTCGCGATGGCCGGCGCGGCGATCCTGATCCCGGTGTACTTCGTGGCGATCTTCGCGGAGTTCTTCGCGCCGATGTCCAGCTCGACGGCGAACACGTCGATGACGTACGCGCCGCCGCAGGTGGTGCGGTACTCGGGTGAGCACGGCCTGCACGTCTACGGGTACACGACCGAACGCGACGCGACGACGTACGCGCAGACCTACACCGAGGACCCCACCAAGGTGATCAAGGTGGGGCTGTTCGTGCACGGCGACGAGTACAAGCTGCTCGGTCTGATCCCGTCCGACATCCACCTGATCGGCCCCGTGACCCAGGGCGAGCAGTTCTTCCTGCTGGGCTCCGACGAGAACGGCCGGGACCTGCTGTCCAGGCTCATCCACGGCGCCCGGGTGTCGTTGTCGATCGGGCTGGTCGGGGTCGCCGCCAGCTTCTTACTCGGCATGCTCATAGGCGGCATTTCCGGATATTTCGGGGGCGGCGTCGACAACGTCGTGCAGCGGGTCATCGAGTTCCTGATGGCGATCCCGACACTGCCCCTGTGGATGGCGTTGTCGGCCGCGCTCCCCACGGACTGGGGGCCGCTGACCCGATATTTCGCCATCACGGTGCTGCTGTCGCTGATCGGGTGGACCGGGCTGGCCAGGGACGTGCGCGGGCGTTTCTTGTCGCTGCGCGAGGAGGACTTCGTCACGGCCGCCCGGCTGGACGGCGTCGGCCGCCTGTCCATCATCTTCCGGCACATGATCCCGTCGTTCGCCAGCCACATCATCGCCTCGCTGTCGCTGGCCATCCCGGCCATGATCCTGGGCGAGACCAGCCTGAGCTTCCTCGGCCTGGGACTGCAGGCACCGGCGGTGAGCTGGGGCGTGCTGCTGGAGGGCGCGCAGAACGTGCGCGTCGTCGCGAACGCGCCGTGGCTGCTCGCGCCGGGTGTCGCGGTGGTGGTCGTCGTGGTCGCCATGAACTTCTTCGGAGACGGCTTGAGAGACGCGGCCGACCCGTACGGAGCGGCGAGCCGGGCCCGGAGAAGCAAGCCCTTCTGGCGTATCCGCGCAGGGCGCAAGGCGAGCGCGACCATCAACACGGGAACAGGAAGGTGAGCAGGCGTGCCCGCAGACGACGTGCTGCTTGAGATCGAGGGGCTGCGTACCCATTTCCTGCTCGACGACGGTGTGGTGTGCGCGGTCGACGGCGTGGACCTGCGCGTCCGCAAGGGCGAGACGCTGGCCATCGTCGGCGAATCCGGCTGCGGGAAGAGCGTCATGGCCCGCTCGATCCTGCGCCTGGTGGACCCGCCCGGGCAGATCGAGGGCGGGCGGATCACGCTGCACCGGGAGGACGGACCCGTCGAGCTGGTCGGGGCGGACAAGCGGCTGCTCCGGCAGATCCGCTGGCAGGACATCGCGATGGTGTTCCAGGAGCCGATGGCCTCGCTGAGCCTGGTGCACACCATCGGCAGCCAGATCGTCGAGGCGGTCCGGCTGCACGAGAACGTCGGCAAGGCCGAGGCACGCGAGCGGGCGATCGACATGCTCGACCGCGTCGGCATCCCCAAGCCGCAGCGCCGGGTCGACGCCTACCCGTTCGAGCTGAGCGGCGGCATGCGGCAGCGGGCGATGATCGCGATGGCGCTGTCGTGCCGCCCGAGCCTGCTCATCGCCGACGAGCCGACGACCGCGCTGGACGTGACCACCCAGGCGCAGATCCTGGAGCTGCTCAGGGACCTGCAGGCGGAGTTCGGCATGGCGATCATGCTGATCACGCACGACCTCGGCGTGGCCGCGCAGGTGGCCGACCGGATGGCGGTCATGTACCTGGGCCGGGTGGTCGAGTACGGCGCCGCCGAGCAGGTGCTCTCCGCTCCCCGGCATCCGTACGCGCAGGCGCTGCTGCGCTCGATGCCCCGGCTCGGGCGCGCCTCGCGGACCCGGCTGGCGGCAATCAAGGGCATGGTGCCGCCGCCGTTCGCGCGGCCGGACGGCTGCACGTTCCACCCGCGCTGCGACAGCGCCATGGCCGGCCGGTGCGACACCGTGACCCCGAGCCGCATCCCGGTGGGCGACCGCGAGGTCGCCTGCCTCCTCTACGACGACGAGCAGGAGGAGCGTCCATGAGCACGGAACCCCTGCTCACGATCGAGAGGCTGACCAAGCATTTCCCCATCCGCAGCGGCCTGCTCGGCCGGCAGGTGGGCGCGGTCAAGGCCGTGGACGCGGTGGATCTGACCATCGAGGAGGGCACCACGCTCGGGCTGGTCGGGGAGTCCGGCTGCGGCAAGACCACGCTGGGCCGGTGCATCGTGCGGGCGCACGACCCCACCGGCGGGCGCATGCTCTACCGGCGGCCGGACGGCTCCGTGGTCGACGTGGCGGGGCTGAACGAGAAGGAGCTCAAGCCGTACAGGGGGCAGGTGCGGATGATCTTCCAGGACCCGCACTCGTCGCTCAACCCGCGCAAGACGCTGCGCGAGATCATCGGCGAGCCGATGCGGGCGCACCGGTACGGCACCAAGGAGGAGATCCACGCCCGCGTCGGCGAGCTGCTCGACCGCGTCGGCCTGCGCCCCGAGTACGCCAACCGCTACCCGCACGCCTTCAGCGGCGGCGAGCGCCAGCGGGTCGGGATCGCGCGGGCGCTGGCCCTGTCGCCCCGGCTGGTCGTCGCCGACGAGGCGGTGAGCGCGCTCGACGTGTCGGTCCGCGCGCAGATCCTCAACCTGCTGACCGATCTGCAGGAGGAGTCGGGCATCGGGTTCCTGTTCGTCAGCCACGACCTCGGCATCATCGAGCACGTCGCCGACGTCGTCGCGGTGATGTACCTCGGCAAGGTCGTCGAGCAGGGCCCGACCGACGAGCTCTACGGGCGCCCCCTGCACCCCTACACCGAGGCGCTGCTGTCGGCGGTGCCCGACCCCGACCCGGCGGCCAAGAAGCGCCGCGAGCGCATCAAGCTGCTCGGCGACATCGCCGACCCGGCGAACGTGCCGCCCGGCTGCCCCTTCCACCCGCGCTGCGTGTACGCGAAGGACGTGTGCCGCACGGACCCGCCGCCGCTGCGCGAGGTCGGAGGGCGCCGCGTCGCCTGCCATTTCGCAGAGGAACTCGAGTTGCGCGGCGTCCCCGACCCGGACGTGCGCGAGGACCCGGTGGTGACCGCATGACCGACCCCCGTTTCGACGGCGTCATCCGCCCGTCCGGCACGCTGCCGGGTGTGCGGGAGGCGCTGCTGCCCACGTCGCACGGCCCTGCCCCCTCCCCGGACAACCACGCGGCCAACCTGCTGCGCACCCGGGACGGCGAGCTGCTGTGCACCTGGTTCAGCGGCCCCGAGGAGGGCGCTCCCGGCACCAACGTGGTCGTCTCCCGGCTGGCCGGCGAGCGCTGGGAGACCCCCCGGCTGGTCGCCGCAGACCCGCTGCGCAGCGAGCAGAACCCGGTGTTGTTCGACGGCGGCGACGGGCTGATCCGGCTGCTGCACACCTCCAGCGAACCGTACGACCAGACGACGGCGCACGTCGTGGTCAGGACGTCGGCCGACGCGGGCCGCACCTGGAGCGAGCCGGACGTGCTCTTCGCCGAGCCGGGCATCTTCGTCCGGCACCCGCCGGTCCTCCTGGCCGGCGGGACGTGGCTGCTGCCCGCCTACCACTGCGGCAAGTCCGGCGACCGCAGCGTGGTCCAGGTCAGCGCGGACGGCGGGCGCACGTGGGCCGAGCACGCGGTCCCCGGCAGCGGCGACCTCGTGCAGATGACCATCGCCGAGCGGCCCGGCGGAGGGCTGCTGGCGATGTACCGCGACCGGCGGGCGGGGCGGATCTACGCCTCCACCTCGGCCGACGGCCGCGCATGGTCGGCACCGGAACGGACCGGCCTGCCGAACAACGACTCCTCCGTCCAGCTCACGAAGCTCGGGGACGGACGGCTGGCGCTCGTCTACAACGACGCGAGCCTGGAGCGCGAGCAGTACAGGTGGGTGGTCAAGAACGGGAAGCAGCGCAAGAAGGCGCTGCGCACCCCTCTGGTGCTCGCGGTGTCGGAAGACGGCGGCGAGAGCTGGCCGTACCGGCGGGTCCTGCAGGACTCCGACGGCGAGTACTGGCAGAACGAGCTCGGCTACTCCTATCCGAGCGTCATTGACGGCGGGGACGGGCGCGTGGACGTCGCCTTCTCCTACCTCCGGAAAACCATCAAATATCTAGAGATTGGCGTGTGATGAAACTTCGGCAGAGCATGTTATACGGGGCTCTGGCGGTGACGGTGGCGGTTCCCTCCTATCTGGCGAACGGCGCCGGCGAGAGCGCCGGCGAGGGTGACGTGCGGGTGGAGCCGACCGGCTCCTACGCCTGCCGCCAGGATGTCGCCGCACCCGACCCGGACGTCCCCAAGGTGCACGCGGCCGGGCTGGCGCAGGCGCCGAACGGCGACATGCTGACCGTCTACTACGGCGGCACCACGGAAGGGGCGCCGAACCAGGCGCTCTACATGTCGCGGCTGGCGACGGGCAAGCACACCTGGTCCGCGCCCGAGGTGGTGTTCGACGAGGCGGACAAGGCCGACGGCAACCCCGTGTTGTGGTCGGACGGCAAGCGGCTCTACCTGTTCTTCGTGACGATCGAGGGACACGGCTGGGAACAGGCCCCGATCCGGCTGATCACCTCGGACGACAGCGGCAGGACCTGGAGCGATCCCACCACCATCCGCAAGGAGTGGGGATGGATGGTGGGCACCAACCCGATCCGCATGTCCAACGGCGAGGTGCTGCTGCCCATCTACGACGAGGGCGGCTCCAGCTCCGGCTTCTACGTCTTCAGCGAGGACATGTCGTCGTGGACGGCGTACCCGGAGGAGCACGGCAGCTGGATCCGCACGCCCGAGGGGTCGATCCAGCCGACCGTCGTGGAGGTCGAGCCGGGACGGCTGCGCGCCTACATGCGCACCGGCGACGGCGCCATCTACACGAGCGACTCGACCGACTTCGCGCGCACGTGGAGCACACCCGTGGCCGAGCCCATCGGCAACCCGAACTCGCGCGTCGCCGCGCTCAAGCTCGACAACGGCAAGCTCGTGCTGGCCTACAACCCGTGGGTCGAGCACCGCTCCCCCATGCGGCTGTCGCTGTCGCCCGACAAGGGCCGCACCTGGGAGAACTCCGTCGACGTGGAGGCGCAGTCGGGACCGCAGTTCACCTATCCCGTGCTGACCCAGAGCAGCGACGGCTTCATCCACATGGTCTATTCCTACAACCGCAACAACATCCGGCACGTGGTCTTCAACGAGCCGTATCTCCGCGACGCGGTGGGCCTGCTGTCCAACTGGCCCGAGCACACGATCACCGAGTTCAAGAACGGCGTCCGGCGCAACGTCGTACGCCAGTGCAGCTACTCGCCCAGCGAAACAGCCTCCGCGAAATAGTCTCAGGGAGATCACATGAAGAAGTCCCGCGGCTTCGCGCTGCTCGCGCTCGCCCTCGCCGTGACCACCGCCGTCCCCGCCGCCGCGAACGCCTCACCGCAGCCGTCGGCCGCCTGCAAGGACGTGCCCAACAGGTACAACCTGCCGTTCAGCGTCTGCGACGACGAGCTGTTCATCTTCGCCGCCAACTACAAGCCGTTCGAGTCGACCGTCGAGGGTGAGCAGGGAGCTGCAACCAGGGTCTTCGACGAGATCATCGGCAACAAGCTGCGCGAGACGTTCCCCGACGTCAAGATCAAGTACGCGACGTGGGACTACCCCGTGCGGTACGAGGACCTCAAGGCCGCCGGGGTCACCCCGGACATCATCATCGAGGACCCGAAGAACCGCATCGACCGCGACCTCGAGCCGATGGGCTGGGTCGGCGACCTCACCCCCGACCTCCAGAAGGCCGGCATCGACCTGAACACGCTGAACAAGTCCGCGGTGGAGCTGACCAAGTCGCGCTCCGACGGCGGGATCTACGGCGTGCCGCTGTTCATCGACGAGCACGTGCTGCTCTACAACAAGAAGATCTTCGACAAGTTCCGGGTGAAGTACCCCGAGCCCGGCATGACGTACGACGAGGCGTACAAGAAGGCCAAGCAGCTGACCGCGGACGACGGCCTGGATCACTACAAGGGGTACATGCAGCACCCTGACCAGTACCTGGACTTCAACCAGGCCGGTCTCTACCCGTTCCTGCCGACGACGAGCGAGGAGCCCGCGCCCGAAGACGTCAAGGTCGACATCAGTAGTGACGCCTGGAAGACGTACGTCGACAACCTGTACCGCTTCCTGGAGATCCCGCGCAACGACTTCACCACCGTCACCGACTTCTTCAAGGGCGACATGAGCCAGCCGGGCCACCTGGCCATGGCGGTCGACACGCTGTCACGGCTGAACATGTACGCCGGCAGCGAGCTGTTCATCGAGGACGGCGACGAGGACTCCTTCGCGGAGCAGGCCAAGAGCGTCGACATCGGAGTCAGCTCGATCCCGATGCTCAAGAAGGGGTCCAAGACGACCTACCAGCCGAACACGCGGGCCGCGTTCATCCCGCCGTCCTCGCCCAAGAAGGAACAGGCGCTGCAGATCGTGAAGTGGCTGGTCTCCGAGGAGGGCCAGACCGAACTGTCCAGCCACGGCGTCAAGGCGGTCCTGCAGACCGACACGGTCGTGCAGAGCTTCGGCAAGGCCATCCCCGAGCTGGCCGGCATCGACACCTCGGCCGTCTACTGGGGCGAAAACGCCGCGGTCTCGAACTACCAGAACACCGAGTACTGGGACCTGCCGCTGTGGTCGGTCTACCGCCAGCACATCCTGCGTGACGGCGGGACGCCCGAGCAGGCGCTGAGCCTCTCCCAGCAGCAGGACATCCCCAACTACATCAAGGCACAGGCGGAAGCGGGCAAGGACTGGTGACCTTCTCCACCACCGTGGAACGCTGGGGCGTCCACGAGATCGAACTGGCCGGACCGACCGGCGGCAACCCCTTCGCGGACGTTCGCCTGTCGGCCCGGTACCAGTACCGCAACCGCGTCGTCGAGGCCGAGGGCTTCTACGACGGGGACGGCGTCTACCGCGTCCGGTTCATGCCGGACGCGGTGGGCCCGTGGCGGTTCACGACTGTCAGCAACGTGGAAGAGATGGACGGGTGCTCGGGCGGCTTCGACGTGGGGCCGCCCGCCCCGGGCAACCACGGCCCCGTACGGGCCGCCGGAACCGGCTTCGAGTACGCGGACGGCACGCCGTACCTGCCGTTCGGCACGACCGCGTACCACTGGACGCACGACATGGACGAGGAGCGGGAACGCCGGACGCTGCGGACGCTCAAGTCGTCGCCGTTCAACAAGCTGCGCATGTGCGTGTTGCCGACGGGGCCGATGGCGCCGCCGGAGGTGCCGTTCGCCGGGAAGGACCCGGACGGGCTGGACCTGACCCGGTTCAACCCGGTGTTCTTCCGCCACCTGGAGGCCGGGGTCCGCGACCTGCGCGACATCGGCGTGGAGGCGGACGTGATCCTCTTCCACCCGTACGACGGCGGGGTGCGCGGTTTCCAGGACATGGGCCGCGAGGTCGACCACGCCTTCGTGCGCTACGTCGTCGCCCGCCTGGCCGCCTACCGCAACGTGTGGTGGTCGGCCGCCAACGAGTACGACTTCAACCGGTCCAAGACCGTGGCCGACTGGGACGACATCCTCCGCACGATCGTGCGGCACGACCCGTACGAGCACCTGCGTTCCATCCACAACGGGACGCGCATGTTCGAGGTCGCGTCGTTGTACGACTTCGGCAAGCCGTGGATCACGCACCAGAGCATCCAGCACTGGGACGCCACCCCGACGGACGCCTGGCTGGCGGCCTGCCCCAAGCCCGTCGTGATCGACGAGATCTCCTACGAGGGGAACATCGGCAAACGCTGGGGCAACGTCACCGCCCAGGAGCTGATGGACCGGTTCTGGGAGGGCATGTCGCGCGGCGGCTACGTGGGCCACGGCGAGTCGCTGGCCGGCTTCCAGGAACGCGCGTGGATCGGCAACGGCGGCGGGCTGTACGGCGAGAGCCCGGACAGGATCGCCTTCCTGCGCACGATCATGGAGCAGCGCCGTGACGGCACCCTCCTGCGCTACCTGGGGCGGCGGCAACCAGCCCAGGTCACGGTGGACCTGCCGGCGGGCGATGCCTACGAGGTCGAGCTGATCGACACCTGGGACATGACCATCACCCCGATCGACGGGGTGCACCGCGAACGGGTGCGGGTCGGGCTGCCGCGCAGGCCGTACCTGGCGCTGCGGATGACGAGAGTGGGAGACCGATGAACATCGGGCCGATGGCGACCACCGCGCTCGGCTGGCACCTGCACGACGAGAAGCGGCGGTCGCGGACCCTCGCCACGCTGGAGTCGTCGCCGTTCGATCGGGTGCGGATGGCGGCGTTCGCCACCCGCTGCTCGCTCGACGCGCTGGAGGAGCGGGTGGCGGAGCTGGCCGGGATCGGCGTGACCGCCGAGCTGGTGCTCATGCATCCCGGCGAGAGCGTCTCCGACGTCGAGACCGCCTCCCGCTACGTGCGGGACGTGGTGCCCCGCCTGGCCGCGCACCCGAACGTGTGGTGGTCGCTGACCGCCGACCCCTCGCGGTTTCCGGCGTTCACCGAGCACGACTGGGTGCGGCTGGCCGACCTGGTGGCCGAGGAGGACCCCGGCCACCACCCGCGGTCGATCACCGCTCCCGCGGACTCGCCGCTGTTGTGGCGGCGCACGTTCACGCACGGCAGCGTCCGCGCGCCCAGCCCGCGCGACGCGTGGGTGGCGACGCGCGACCACCACAAGCCGGTGCTGATGGACGTGTGCGGGTACGAGGGGGACGCCGAGGACCCGTCGCTGAGCCTGCCGCCCGAGAAGGTCGTCACCATGGCCTGGGACGGGTCGGTGCGGCGGCGTTACCTGACGCACGGCGAGTCGTACGTGGACGACGACGGGCTGACCTGGTCGCAGGACGGCGGCACGCTCACCGGCGCCGCCGTGCCCAGGCTCGCGCTGCTGCGCCAGGTCATCGCCGGGACTCCGGACGAGGCGCGCTACCAGGATCGGGACGCGCCGATGCTGGAGGTGCCCGGGGAGTTCTACCTGGAGTACTGCGGGGAGCACCGCTTCCCCGACAGGACGTACGAGGTTCCGGAGGGGCGGTACGAGGTCGAGGTGATCGACACGTGGGAGATGACCGTCACGCCGCTCGGGGTGCTGGACGGCGGGACGATCGCGGTGCCGCTGCCCGGGACGGTCGGCCAGGCCGTCAGGATCCGGCGGCGCCCATGACGGCGGGCGTCCTCATGGCCGTCGAGGAGCCGGGCGGGAAGGTCGTCGAGGTGGTGGCCGGCGCGGGCGGACCCGAGATGCTGCTGCGCCGCCGCGACGTGGACGGGTCGCACCTGCGGGCCCCTCTGAGCGGCATGCTCACCGCCTCCACGGGCCGCCCGTGGCGCATCGAGCCCGCCTTCGGCGACTCCGTCCGCGTACGTTCGGCGGGCGGGACCGTCGTGGTCACGGCCGGGCTCGGGCCGCTGAGCGCCCGGCTCGAACTGGCCTTCGCCCCCGGCGGCCTGCTCACCCTCACCACCACCTGGCGCAACCACGCCGATCAGGAGGTCACCGACGTGGCGGCCGGCCTCCTGCTGCCCCTCCCCACCACGGACGCGCACGTCACCATGCCCGGCGTCCTCTACAACGGCAACCCCTCATCCGACCCGCGCAAGAAGGTCCCCCGCGAGGGCTTCGTGGGCGAGGAGCACCGCCTGCCCGTCCCCGCCGTCAACGCCGCCTGGGACGGCCGCTACGTCAGCCTGTTCGCCCACCCCACGGCGACCAGGCTCGACGACGGCACGGTCGCGTACGGCTCGCTCGGCGTCGTACGGTCGCCGGGCCTCACCGTCGCGGCCATGACCGGCGTGATCGCCTTCGACGGGAGGCCGGACGTCTGCTACGTCAGCAAGGCGGAGGTGGCCGACCGGCCCGTCGGCTACCGCGACCTGGCGCCGGGCGAGACCATCACCACCCGCCACACCCTCGACTGGGGCCCGGTCGAGCCGCGCGGCCTCGGTTTCACGAAACTCGTCCGCACGGTGCTCGCCCACAAGGAGCTCTACCACGACCGGGGCGCCAGGCCGCTGCCCCGCGACGAGATCGTCCGGCTCAAGACGAACGCCATGGACGCGCGCTGGGCGGGCGACGGCTACCTCGCCTCCGACGGCAGCCGGCCGGGCAAGCCCCGGTCGTACCTGTACGGCTGGACGGGCCAGTGCATGAAACTGGCCCGCTGCGACGCCGAGCTCGGCCTCGACCGCGACGAGCCGGAGCGGGTCGGGCGCGCCCGACGCGCCGCGGACTTCTACGTCGAGGGCAGCACGACGCCGGTGCGCGGCCTGCGCCATGGCCGCTATCTGCTGGACGACGGCACCTGGGAGATGTTCCGCAAGGACGGCGCCGAGTTCGCCTCCAGCCGTGCCCACGGCGAGACGATCGCGGATCTGGCCGAGCTCGCGCTCCGGTTCAGGGACGCGGGCCTGGAGGTGCCGCCGGAGTGGCAGGAGGCAGTGGAGGACGCCGCCGCCCTGTTCTGGCACACGAGGCTGCCCGAGGGAGTCGTCCCGCTCGGCTGGACCCCGGAAGGGACGCCGATCACGCGCCTGGTCTCCGCCGCGGGGGCCGCTTGCGTGCAGGCCATGCTGGGCGCGTACCGGCTGAGCGGCGAGAAGGTGTGGCTGCTGCGCGCGGAGGAGATGCTGGGCCGCTACCACCGGCTGCACGCTGCCACGTTCGAGCGGCCCTTCGCGCACGCCACGCTCGACGCCTCCGGTGAGGACAAGGAGGCCGGGATGTACTACTTCCTGGCCGCCTTCGAGCTGTACCGGCTCACCGGGCGGGAGGAGTACGCGCGGTGGGCGGAGACGGCGGCCGACTGGCTGCTGACGTTCGTCTACGTGTGGTCGCCCGAGTTCGACGAGGGCAGCACGTTCGAGCGGCGCGGCTTCAAGGCGTGCGGCTGGCCGGCGGTCAGCGTGCAGAACCACCACCTCGACGTGTTCTTCCCGACGTCCGAGCTGATGGAGTTCGGCCTGATGACCGGCAAGGCGCACTACGCGGAGCGGGCCGGGACGATCCTGCACGCCATGGGCCAGGGCATCTGCACGGAGCCCGGTGACTGGGGCTTCGACGTGCCCGGGGAGCAGGGCGAGGGGTTCTTCCAGACCAACTGGCAGCGCAAGGGCGAGGCGAACACGTGGAACCCGTCCTGGGTGATCGCCCTGCCCCTCTACCACGCGCTGCGGATGAGGAAGGTGTCGTGAACGAGGAAGAGGCCTGGCGGTACGCGGACGAGCTGCGCGACCGGGTGCGGCCGCCGGAGTTCCCCGACCTGTGGTTCGACGTCACCGACTTCGGGGGCGGGGACACGTGGACCAGGGCGTTCCGGGCCGCGATCGAGACCTGTCACGAGGCGGGCGGCGGGCACGTGCGAGTGCCGCCCGGCACCTACCTCACCGGCGCGATCCACCTGCTCAGCAACGTGGACCTGCACGTGGAGGAGGGCGCGACCATCCTGTTCAGCACCGATCCCGCCGACTACCTCCCGGCCGTCTTCACCCGCTTCTCGGCCATCGAGTGCTACAACTACTCCCCCTTCATCTACGCCCACGGCCAGGAGAACATCGCCATCACGGGAGCCGGGACGCTCGACGGCGGGGCCGGGCCCGAGCACTGGTGGTGGTGGGTGGGCACGCCGGCCTTCGGCTGGAAGCCGGGCATGCCGCACGAGGCCGGCGACTGGGCCGCGTTGCAGCGGATGGCCGCGGATGGGGTGCCGGTCGAGGAGCGCGTGTTCGGCGCGGGCCACCACCTGCGGCCGAACATGATTCAGCCGTACCTGTGCCGCAACGTGCTCGTCGAGAGTGTGCGCATCGTGCGCTCCCCCATGTGGGAGATCCATCCGGTGCGGTGCGAGAACGTCCTGGTCAGGAACGTGTCGATCTCTTCGCGCGGGCCCAACAACGACGGTTGCGACCCGGAGAGCTGCCGGTCCGTGGTGATCTCGGGCTGCGTCTTCGACGTCGGCGACGACTGCATCGCCATCAAGGCAGGCCGCGGTCCCGACGGCCGGCGGGTGGGGGTGCCGTGCGAGGACGTGCTGATCGAGGACTGCGACATGCGTTACCGCTACGGCTCGGTCGCCATCGGCACGGACACCACCGGCGGCATCCGCAACGTCTTCGTCCGCCGCTGCCGCTGGGGCGGCCCCGGACTCTACTTCGGCCTCTACATCAAGACGAACTCCGTGCGCGGCGGCTACGTGGAGAACGTCTACGTCAAGGACGTCGAGATCAGCGAGCTGACCAAGGAGGCCGTCTCCATCGACCTCTACCACGGCGACGGCCACAACGGCGACGACCCGCCCCCCATCCGCAACATCAACGTGGCGGGTGTGCGGAGTGACAGGACGCGCAGCGCGTACCTGCTGCGGGGGTATCCCGAGCAGCCCCTGAGGGACATCACGATCAGGGACAGCACGTTCGCCCACGTGCAGCGGGCCGACGTGGCGAGCGACGTGGCCGGATTGACCATCTCCGACGTCAAAGCGGGTCCCGCTCGGCCTGGATGAACTCGACGTCGATCTCTGCGGACACGGGAGTTACGCCTCCCCTCACATCCGGCTCCCCAACCGTCAACAGCTCGTTCGGACCGTTGGCGCGGCCGGACGGTTGACGTACCGGCAGGCTGGCAGCGCGCCGAGCATCCCCCTCGCCCTGTGCCCGAATTCGGCCGTCGTTGACAGCGCAGCGCGGATGCCGCGCACTCGGCATCGTGTTAGCCTCCCGTGATCCATGTCCGGAATATCGTGTCAACGGGGTGTGTGGTGACGACGGAAGCGACAGCGCGTATTGAAGGGGCGCTGCGCGAGGGAGCGCGCGAACTGGACCTTTCCGGACTCGCACTCTCTCGCCTGCCCGAGTCCTTGCGGAACCTCACGTCGCTTGAGTCTCTCAACGTCAACACCAACGCTCTGACCGACTTGCCGGACTGGCTGGGAGAGTTGAGTTCTCTCACGCGCATCGACCTGCGTTGGAACCGTCTCACCGCAGTGCCGGAGTGCGTGCGGGACCTTCCCGTCCTGGAGCGTCTCGACCTGCCGGCGAACGACGTCAGGAAGCTGCCGGACTGGCTGGTGGAACTCAGGTCGCTCCGCAGCCTGTGGGTGCAGGGCACCGGCCTGACCGAGCTGCCGGAATTCGTGGGGCGGATGACCTCCCTCACTTACCTCAATGTCTATGGCAACAGCATCACTGAGCTACCGGACTCACTGGGCGGCCTCACCTCCCTCAAAGGCCTGTCCCTCACGGACAACAAGCTCGTTGCACTGCCGGAATCATTGGGAAACCTCACGGCGCTGGAGCATCTCAGCGCTGACAGAAACGCCATCGCCGAGTTGCCGGAGGCTATGGGGAACCTGTCCTCGCTCAACAACCTCGACCTGAGAAGGAATGCCCTGACCAGGCTGCCGGAGACGCTAGGGCGGCTCGCCTCGCTCACGCATCTCGACCTGACGGGAAATTCTCTGGGCTCGTTGCCGGAGTCGCTGGGACATCTGCCCGCCCTGAGGTATCTGAGCCTCGACGGCAATGCGCTCATCTCGCTACCGGAGTCGCTGGGCGGGCTACCCGAACTCGGATACCTCGATGTCATGCACAACCTTCTCACCGACGTGCCGGAGTCGCTGGGCGATCTTCGCTCCCTCAAGCGGCTGCTGCTGCGGGGTAACGCTCTCACCACGCTGCCGGAGTCCTTGCGGAAGCTCACCGCTCTCAAGAAGTTCGACGTGGCCCACAACGCCCTTCGGGAATTGCCGGAGTGGCTGGACGAACTCCCGGCCAGGGTCATCCGGGGAAAGCAGCGAGTCCGGGCCGGCCGCAGATGCGCGTGCAGGGACTGCCGGCGGTGGCTTGGAACGTGGTCGCCGCGGACCTTGAGGGATCTCTGAAGCGGCCGATCGGCGCCGGCACAGCTCGCGCGCCAGGCCAGAGAGCCCGCTGATCACCAGCGCCGACCGCGGCAACGCCTCCCCGATCACCGAGACATCATCACGCCGTTCCATGGACATGCCCACGCTGTCGTCGCGCACCAAGGACGGCAACAAGAACACGAAGATCGCTTCAGATGCCCGCCAACGACGTGGTCACGCTACTCAGTGGCCGGAACGAACGACGCCCAGCGGCTGCCTATCCCGACGCCAAGGTCAGTGCGTCGCCGGCCGGCGAACGAGACGCGATGAACGCTTTACCTCCTGCTGACAATCCGGCTGGGATGTGTGCCGGGGATGGACGCGAACCCACGCATCGCTAGACATTCTTGTTCGAGAGGCCGGGGACGTGGGCGAGAACTTCACGAAGAACCTCGGCCAGCTCCCGCAGCCACTGGGCCGCCACGGTGTCGGAGGTGTCGTCGTCCAGAACCGTGTTGGCGTCCCAGGCGACCAGCCAGGCGAGGGTGCCGTCGGCCGGCGGGGCGGCGAGCAGGTCGTCCAGGGCCCGTGCACCGCGCTCGACGGTCTCGGGGTCGACCTCCGCGAGTCGGGCCACGTTCGCGCGCACCTCGTCGAGGCCCGATGCGTCGGCGACCAAGGTGGCGAGGAACAGACGGACCTGATCCAGGGCGGAACGGCCGGGGCGGCCGAGGCCGGCCCAGCACCGGTTGCGTATTTGCAGGTCCAGCCAGAAGGCGTCAAGGCTTCTGAGGTCGAACTCACCGAAGCGCTTGACGTCCGCGACGATGAGCTGGCCGCCGGCCAGCTCATCCGAGCTGCCTGGAGGCTCGCGAAACGGCCGGCCGTAGTGATGGGCCGCCAGATATCGGCCGCTGAAGAACTGGACGGCCGCGACGTCCTCGACCTCGAACTGCCCTCGGGTGTGCGCCCACCAGGGCATCCTCTGGTTCGGCGCGTAGAAGGTGCGGCCGTGGTAGTAGGGCGGCGCCGTCCTGGTGATGGCGCGCACGGCGTCAACGAGCTCTAGGATGGCCTCCGGCCGGGCCTTGTGCCGGTTCTCCATCAACGTGGCGTACGGGGTGTCCCACGACCAGCCTCCGGACCCGTCAAGGTGGAGCACGGAGAACCCCGAGGCGCCGGAGAAGCGATGGATCTTGCTGACGTCGGCGGCCCACTGAGCGGGGTCCGCCTCGTGCACAGGGGACAGACCCGCGTCCCCGAGGGCGGCGAGGACCTCGGCGACTCGCGCGGCGGTCCACGGTGTGGTCTCGTCGTCCAGCATGAGCGCCTGGAAGCGCAGGACGGCGTTTTCGTCCATGGGCATGCCGGAACTCCTAGTAGGACGGAGGCTTGGGAGCGGGAGGGAGACCGAGGAGGGCACGCAACTCGTCGCGGTGGCCGTCTTCGTCCGAACGCAACAGTGTGTCGTCGGCGACCAGCAGCAGGCCTCCGGCCAGCTCGCGGTGGAACCTCACGGGCAGGGCCGCCCTGTTGAGCTGGGGGAGGTGGGTCGCCAGGTACCGCTCGCCGAGAAACGTCACCGAACCTACGTGGCTGAGGGTGTAGGGCACCGAGGCATCGGGCTCCTCGGGGAAGGCGAACTCCTCCCCCCAGCCGGTGACCGCGACGTAGGGGGGTGCCGCGAGCAACAGCGCGCGTATGAGCTCGAGCAGCCATGACTGGCCGGCTCGGTGAGGCCGCGAGTTGGCCCAGGACAGGTCACAGTCCATGACGCCCACCTCCCAGAGCCGATCATCGCCGCACCGGCTCACCCAGGCTGGCAGGTCTTCCTTGCGCATTCTGAAGTCTTCGTCGCTCTCCTCTTCGAGCGTCCAGCCGACAGCCGTCGCGGCCCGTTTCATGGTCTGAAGAAGGACCGGTGTGTCGACGGCGTCCTCATGGAGCCCTCTAGCCTCAAAGGTGAACATCTCAGCCATAGGCCGGGAGATTAGCGAAACGACGCGCTCGTGTCCGAACCTGCCGCCCCTGGAGCACCAGTCATCCCAGACGCCCATGGATCTCTGGATGCGACGCTCTACAGGGCCGAGCAGGTCGATCCTCACGTGCGGGCTGATCTGGCTCGGTCAGCACGGCGTAGTCGGCGTCGCCGAGGCCCCGGCGGGGATCGACGTGATGGAGCAGGGCCTGCCCGTGGTGGTGTGCGGACACCCAGACCAGCTCGCATGGCAGTGCGCTCAACCGGGGCCCGTGCGCGGGATTGATCCTGGCCAGGAGGGGATTCGAGCCGATCGGGACGCCTCAGGGAACGGGCCGGGGCGAGCCGCTGCCACTCGCCGTGTGACAGCTCGACGCCCTCGTACAGCCGGCCGAGCTGAGTGTCGAGCCCGTCGGGTGCCGGCAGCTGGCCGACGGCCACGGTCCGGCGTACCGGGAGCTGGAACTTGACGAAGCCCTGGAAGACACCGGTCAACGTCCATAGCGAGATCACCTAGCCGTCGGATGAGGGCGGCCTGAACGGTACGTGGTCGCTCGCCTCACCGAGCGGAAGGCCCGGGGTCGTCCTCATCGTCGACCAGCAGGAAGCCGGGCCGGTTGTCGCGCCACTCGGGCACGTCCATCGAGTTGAGCACGGAGACCAGTTTCTTCTCCTCGTAGATGAAGTGCGTCTGCATCACCGCCGACAGCGCCCCCACCTCCTCGCGCACCTTGACGGCCGTGGCCGGGTCCGGCCGCTCGGGGAGGGATTCGAGGAGTTTGCGCAGGTTTCCCATGAGCCAGTCGAGCTGGTTGTGGTCGCTGCGCAGGTCGGAGAGCACCTTGCGCAACTCGGGGAACTCCTCGGCGATCGCAGGGAACGCGCCCGCGTCCTCGCCGGTGTGGTGACGGGCCAGCGCCGTGCAGAAGGACAGGCAGTGGGCGCGCAGGTCGCGGGGCGGCAGCCCCTTGCCGTCGAAGTAGTCGTCAATGCCGTCCTGGAGGTCGTCCAGCATCTCGCGCAGCCAGATGTGCACCTCAAGCAGCTGCGTGCCCAGGGCGGTGAGGCGGTCGCCCGCCCCGGAACGCGTGTTCATCCGTCCTCTTCCTTCGGCTGATCCGCCACGCCCAGTATGCGGCCCCGCGCAGGCCGCCGCCAGTGCCGGGAGCGATCATCAACGGGGACACGAAGCCCCGTCCAGCACCGCGACGCGTGATGACGACGATCGCATGCGATCGTTTTCGTCCGGCGTACGAAGTATTCCGCCTGTCCGGTCAGTGTCCGGCAAGTGTCCGGTTATTGCCCTGGTTGATGCCGAGCGGGCCCTAGAGAATCGGCGGTGGAATGAGAACAACCGAGGAGGATTTCGCTCGAAGGGTCGGTTCAACAGCCAATTCCAGGAGGGCGCATTGCAGATGAAGAAGGTCGGAGCGGCGCTTATGTTCGTCGTCGCACTGGGGCTGCCGGCGACGGTCTCGCCCGTGACGACGGCCCATGCGGAGGCGGTCGCGAAAGAAGGTATCGACGACTGCCCGGGCGGCTACATGTGTGTGTGGACGGGGCCGAATTTCGACGGGCTCATGTACCGGGTCCTCCGCGTCCAGCCAGGTGATTGCAAGGTCATCATCCCCGGATATCGCTCAGCGTACAACCGGACGAGCTGGCCTCAGAAACTGGCGGCGAGCAGCAACTGCACCGGTGGAATCGAGTTGAAGCCCGGCGAAAGTCTCGCACTCGGCTCCCCCACGAGATATTCGATCGGCGCATGGCCGTGAGCCCGTACGCCACCGAATCCGGCACTCCTGGCGTGAAAGGGAACCGTGGCCGTTGTTCCCGCACGCCGCACCATCGTGATCAGCCGTCCGCGCCACGGGCGAAAATTTGATCGCGAAAAGACGGAAACCTGGGAGGCAACCCGCACCATGGCACAGAAAATCGGAGCACGGACAAGCAGACTCTTCGTTGTCCTGAGCATGATTCTTGCGCTCGTCGCGGCAGCGGCCGCGACCGCGAGCCCCGCGCTGGCGCAGCAGTCCACCGAGTACACCTGCAGCGGTCAGGTGTGCATCCGCCTCGTTCCCGACGGAACGGTCGCCCCGATGGACGCTCACGGATGCAGCGTCAAAACCTGCGTCACGCTGACCGGAAACGCCTCGAAGTATTTCATCACCGGCAGCGGCCACGGCTTCTTCGGCCATGTTCACATCTGGGGACCTGGCGTCAACCGCTACTCGGAGATCGACTTCGATCCGTCCATCAGAACGGTCGGCAAGGGAGCCGGCAAGGCATGCGCGGAGGGGTGGGATCTCGCGAATGCCCCGACAGGTCCATCCGTGGGGCTCGCCTGCAAAGACGTCCGGTGACACCGTGAAGGAGCAAGCCCATGCGTAAGAGAATGCCGACCGGCCTCCGGGTCCTGACGCTGAGCGTGCTGACGCTGATCGGCGCCGGCCTGGTCGCGACGCCGGCCACCGCGCAGCAGCGCCCGGCGGCCGCGGCCTCGGGCTCCTGGCAGGCGCGGACGTCCGCAGCGATCCTTGACAGCTGCTCAAGTCGCCTCCCGGGCGACGGATACGTCTACGCCCGCGCCTTCGTCGGGACGACCTCATGCAGCCAATGCATCGCCGCCGGCTGGGACGGCGTCCACGGTGGCGCATGGCGCGGGTTCACCTGCTGGACCTCGGTCGCCGGTCCGGGCGACTGGCGTACCCATGAGCTGTGGGTGAGGGGTTACTGACGCGGCCGGAGGACGACGGACCATTGACGGGATCCCGTCCGATCACCTGGATCGGACGGGATTCCTCAACGTCGGCGTCCGGCTGGTGGGAGCGTTGCGGCGGTCGGCACGCGGGCGGCCGGGCCGGTCCTTAGGGTGCGCTGAGGACGCGGGCGAGCGTGTGCAGGGTTTCGGCCTCCGTGCCGGGGGCGGGCGAGACGCGGAGCACGGGCTCTCGCAGGTCCAGCGGCGCCCTGGCGACGGGTGCGACCCCCACGAGCAGTCCTGCCTCCGCTGCCCGGGCCCGCGCGACCTCGGCCGAGTCGCCCGCCGGAGGCCGGAGGGTGACGATGGCGGAGGGTTCGTCGAGCGGCTCGGCCACCTGCCAGCCGCCGGCGCCGTGGAGGAGGTGCCGGGCCGTGCGGCCCAGCTCCACCACGTGCTCGTGCACGTCCAGGGGGCCGAGCTCCTGATATTCGCGCACGGCGACGCCGAGCCCGGCCCGGGACGCGATCGCTCCCTCCGAACCCTCGTAGCGGATCGCCCCCGGCAGGGGCTCAGGACTGCCGTCCGCCGCCCACGCATGGCCGCCGAGTGCGGGGGCGGCGGCGTCCATATCCGTCGCGAGGCCGGGCACGATGAGGAAGCCGACGCCGCGCGGGCCGGCGAGCCACTTGCGGGACGTGCCCACGTAGGCGGCCGCGCCCACCCCGCTCACGTCCGTGTGGCCGAAGGACTGGCAGGCGTCCAGCACCAGAGGAACCCCGGCGGCGCGGCACAACGCGCCGGCCTCCCGCGCGGGCTGGACGACGCCCCGGTGGGAGGCGATGTGGACCAGGGTGACCAGGTCCAGTCCCGCGGCGAGCGCGGATCCGAGGCCGGCGAGGTCGAGGCGGGAGTCGGTGTCCACGGGCAGTTCGACGAGCGTCCAGGAGCGGTCGGCGGCCAGGCGGCGCAGGAGCATCAGGGTGCTGCCGTACTCGGTGCGGGCGAAGCCGACGCGGCTGCCCGGTGGGAGCCGCCAGCCGCCGAGCAGCGCCGCCATGGCCGCCGTGCCGCTCTCGACGAACGCCACGCCGCCGGAAGACGGGCTTTCCTGGCCGACCAGGGTGGCCAGGAAAGCCTTCGGCTCCGTGAGGTCGGGGGCGGCCACGTAGCCGCCGCGCTCGCGTTCGAGCCGCAGGTGCCCGACGACCGCGTCGAACACCCGGTCGCTGGGTACGTTGCAGCCTGCCGCGTCGAGATGGCCCGGCGGCACGACGGATCGTGCCGCCCGCCACGCCTTGCCGATCATGCCTCGGCCAGCAGCAGGCTGAAGTCCTCCGCGGGATCGGTGAACCAGCGGCTGACGGTGAAGCCGGCGGCGGTCAGCTCGGCGCGCAGGCCGTCGGGGCGGAACTTGGCGCTGATCTCCGTACGCGTCTCCTCCCCCTCGGCGAAGTCCACGTCCAGGTCGAGCGCCGCGACGTGCACCCGCATGGCCCGGGACGCCCGCAGCCGCATCTCGATCCAGTCGTGTTCCTCGTCGTAGCAGGCGACGTGTTCGAACGCGTCCGGCTCGAAGTCGGCGTCCAGCTCCCGGTTGATCACGTGCAGCACGTTGCGGTTGAAGGCGGCCGTCACCCCGGCCGCGTCGTCGTAGGCGGCGACCAGCCGCTTCCTGTCCTTCACCAGGTCGGCTCCGAGCAGGAACGTGTCCCCGGGACGGAGCGTGCCGCGCAGTTCCTTCATGAAGACCCGGCGGGCGTCGGGTTCGAGGTTGCCGATCGTGCCGCCGAGGAAGGCCACCATACGCCGGCCGGTGCGGGGCAGCAGCCGCAGGTGGCGTTCGAAGTCGGCGCACACCGCGCGGACGGCCAGCCCGGGGTAGCGTTCGGCCAGCCGCTGCGCCGCCGCGGCGAGCGTGACCGCGTCCACGTCGACCGGCGTGTAACCGCGCAGCGTGCCGGCCGCGGTGAGGGCGTCGAGCAGCAGCACGGTCTTCTCGCTGGTGCCCGATCCCAGCTCGACCAGCGTGTCGGCACGGCCGGCGGCGGCGAGCTCGGCGGCATGTCCCCGCAGGATGGCCAGCTCGCGCCTGGTCGGGTAGTACTCGGGCAGCCTGGTGATCTCCGAGAACAGGTCGCTGCCGACCTCGTCGTAGAACCATTTGGGCGGCAGGAACTTCGGCGTCGACGTCAAACCGGTCCTGACATCGTTTTCGAGGGAGGAGCGCAGGTAGTCGAGGTCGAGATGGTTGATCAGACGCACGGTCGAATGGCTGACAGGCACGGTGCCTCCTCAGGAAAGGGTCACATGGGCTGGACGCGCACGCCTTCGGACGAGGCGAGCAGCAGGCTGCGGTCCGGCACGGCCTGCCAGCCGGGCAGGTCGTCGAGCGGTTCGCTCGCCACGACTACGCCGTCCTGGTGACGGTGAAGGAAGAGCGTGTCGCCCCAGACGGTCGCGGCGATGGACTCGCCGTCGCAGGCGAGCAGGTTCAGGCGGGCACCGGGATCCTTCTCCCCGGCGTGGGCGACGACCTCCGCGAGGGCCTCCCCGAGGTCGGGCTCGGCGCGCAGCCGCTGGAAGACGGCGGCGGCGAGCCAGGCGGAGTCGCAGGCGCTCTCGGCGCCGTCGGCGAGCGCCCTGACCGCGTCCCGTTCGACGCGGCCGTTGTGGCTGAGCATCCACCGGCCGTCGGTGAACGGCGCGGTGGCGCTCTCCTCGACCGGCATGCCGACGGTGGCGCACCGTACGGCTCCCAGCAGGCAGCCCGAGCGGGCGACCTGGGCGAGCGCGGGCAGGTTGGCGTCGGCCCACATCGGGATGGCACGCCGGTAGCGGACGGGCTCGGCGCGGGCGGGGTCGTACCAGCCCATGCCGAAGCCGTCGGCGTTGACCGTGCCGTGCCGCTGCCGCCGGGGCGCGTACGACTGCGCGAGCAGGCCGTGCTCGGGCTCGTGGATCAGCGTGGCCAGGGCGCGGGGGGCGCCGAGCCAGGCCGCGTGCCGGCACACTAGGCCCGCTCCCCGTCACGGGCGCAGCGGAACCCGGTGAAGATCTGCCGGCGGATCGGGTAGTCCCAGTTCCTGAACGTGGTGCGGATCGCCGCCGGGTCGGCCGCCCACGAGCCGCCGCGCAGCACGCGGTACTCCTGGCCGAAGAAGACCTCGCTGTACTCCCGGTACGGGAAGCTGCGGAAACCCGGGTAGCCGCCGAACCACGTGTCGGTCCACTCCCACACGTCGCCGATCATCTGCTCGGTCCCGTACGCGCCGGCGCCGGCCGGGTAGGCGCCGAGCGGCGCGGGCCGGGCGGCGCGGTGGCCGAGGTTGGCCAGGTCGGGGGTGGGCTCGTGGTCGCCCCACGGATATTTCCGCGCACGGCCCGCCTCGGGGTCCCAGCCGCAGGCCTTCTCCCACTCGGCCTCGGTGGGCAGCCGCTTGCCCGCCCAGCGGGCGTAGGCGTCGGCCTCGTACCAGGACACGTGCTGCACCGGCTCGTCCATGGGCACGGGCTCGGTGCGGCCGAAGCGGGTGCGGTGCCAGGCGCCGCCGTCCTGGATCCAGAAGAGCGGGGCGAAGACGCCGATCCGCTGCCGCCACTCCCAGCCTTCCCTGGTCCACCAGCGGGGATCGTGGTAGCCGCCGTCCTCGATGAACGCGGCGTAGGCGCCGTTGCCGACGGGCAGCCGGTCGATCCAGTAGCCGGGCAGGTCGACGCGGTGGGCGGGGCGCTCGTTGTCGTAGGCCCACGGCTGGGTGTCGGTGCCCATGAGGAAGGGGCCGGCGGGCACGAACACCTCGTCCCGTCCGGCGGTGCGGGCCGGCGGCAGGTGCCCGTCGCGCACCAGGCCGGGTTCCTTCGACAGTTGCAGCGTGGCCAGCATGGTCTCGTCGTGCTGGTGCTCGTGCTGGATGACCAGGCCGAAGACGAAGCCGTCACGGCGCAGCGGCGCGGGGTCGTCGAAGTCGACGGTGTCCAGGACGTCGAGGACACGGCCGCGCACCCCTTCGATGTAGCGGCGGGCCTCCGCCGGTCCGAGGAAGGGCAGGCTGGGGCGGTCCTTGCGCGGGGTCTTGAAGGCGTCGTAGATGTCGTCGATCTCGGGCCTGAGCGGGGTGATGCCGCCGGCCTCGCGCAACACCCACAGCTCCTCGTAGTTGCCGACGTGCGCGAGGTCCCACACGAGGGGCGACATCAGCGGTGAATGCTGGCGTACGAGCAGGTCGTCGTCCGCCTCCGTGTAGGTCAGGGACCGGCTGCGCACCGCGAGCAGATCGTTCGCGATGCGTTCCTTGAAGTCGCTCGTCAAGGCTGCTCCTTCGCTAGAGACCCTCGGCTTCGGCCGTGGGGAGGAAGTCAACTTTGTCCCTCGTCGGTCAGCCAGGCCGGCAGGCGCCGCCCCGGTTGTCTCACCAGGTCCATCAGGTCGGCCGCCGGGGAGCGGCCGGTCGTCACGTACCGGTCGGCGAACGCCGCCACCTCGCCGATCAGGGCGGGGGTGGCGCCCAGGCGGGGCAGCGCCTCGATGGCGGCGCGGAAGCAGGCGTCCGCGGCGCGGGCGAGCCGGGGGTCGGACAGGCCGCGGTGCGCGGCGGCCGCCCACGTCGCCCGCTCCGGCCCGGACCCTCGCCGCCACCGGGGTCCCAGGCAGGACTCGACGGCGGCGAGCGCGGCGTCGGCGGTGCGGTCGTCACTGATCAGGGCGTGGGTGACGGCCACGCACACCGGCCAGTCCGCCGTACGCTGGGCGTCCAGGAAACGGATCTCCAGCCAGCCCCTGGGCCGCACGGGCGGGAACACCGTGGTGGCGTGGTAGGCCAGGTCCTCCGCGGTGGGCGGGCGCTCGCGCGAGCCCAGCCAGTCGCGGAAGGTCGAGCCGTCGCGGACGGCGCGGCAACGGTCCTCGTCCTCCCGCACCAGCATGACCCGGGCGTCGAGCAGGTAGCGGGCCCAATCGGCCACCGGGTCGGCGGACACCGGTACGGGCGCCGTCCTGGTGGGGTCGAGGTGCTCCCACACGGCCTGGCGGCCCGACATCCATCCGCACGGCCGGCCCCGGCTCAGCGGCGAGTTGGCGAAGGCCGCGGTCAGCACCGGGCCGAGCAGGTGCGCCCGCTCCCACCGTGTCCGGGGTTGCTCCCCCAGGTCCAGGTTGACCTGGATGGACGCCGTGGAGCACATCATCAGCGCCCCGTACGGCCGGCCGAGGAACTCCGCCATCGCGTCGTACCGCGGCTGCTGTAACTGTCGTACCGCCGGGCGCATCGGGTCGAGGCCCACGCCCGCCAGCACCAGGCCGTCGCGCGCCAGCGCCTGGCGGGCGGCGGCCACGTCGGCGGTGAGGCCGTCGATCGCGCCGGCCAGCGAGCCGGCCGGGCCGGACAACTCCAGCTGGCCGCCCGGCTCGAAGGTGACCCGGCTCCCGCCGGGCAGTGGCGGCAACGCCCGCTCGACCCTGTCCATCGGGACGTGGCGGGCGGCCGACGTGCGGTCGAAGACGAGGAACTCCAGCTCCACGCCCACCCGGTCGTCACCGGTGGAGCGGAAGCACCGGCCCGCGTAGTCTCCGACCTCCGAGGCGTCTCTGAGCGGCGAGCCCTCGGCCGTGAGCCCGATCATCGTCTTGCCCTCACGTGGCGCATGGCTCTATAGAGCCGCCGGCAGCGCGAGCGTTACGGGGAAATGGTCAGGATTGTCGCCGCTGTTTGAAGGCGGACATCAGCCGCTCGCGCGTGCGGGCCGACAACTTCTCTGGAGGCTGGTCGCCGACCGCCCGGATGGTGACGCGGAACTGGTGGACGTAGCGCCGGCAGTCGTCGCAGCAGGCCGCGTGGGTCTCGAACCCGGCGCGGGCGGGCGGGTCGAGGGCGTCGTCGAGGTAGGCGGTGATGGATTCCACCAGTTCGCCGCACGTGAACCGCTTCACGACGTTAACCGCCTTACCTTCTGCGTATTGAACCGTTTCACCTATTCTGGCCGCTTCACCGACTCGAAGTAACTCTCCAACAGTTCTCGGACCGCCGCACGGGCTCGATGCAGCAACACCCGCTGGTTGACGGCGGAGATCTCCAGGATCTCGCACACTTCCTCGGAGGTGCATCCCTCCACGTCGCGCAGCGTGATCACGATGCGCTGCCGTGGGGGCAACGTCGCCAGCGCCTCGCCGATCAGGCCCCGCACCTCAGCGGCGAGCGCCTGCCCCTCAGGCGTCGGCCAGGCCGCGGGTGCCTCCTTCCAACTACCCGGCAGGGCCGCGTCGACCCCGTTGAACCGGGCGGGATCGGCGACCGTGCCGGCGTCCCGCTCGAAGGCGCTCCACGGCAGTGTACGGCTCTCGCGCACGCCGCGCTTCCTGGCCGTGTTCACGAGGATGCGGTAGACCCAGGTCTTCACGGACGAGCGGCCCTCGAAACCGTCGATGGCGCCGATCACCGCCAGCCACGTGTCCTGCACGACCTCTTCGGCGGAGTCGTCGGTGGAGACGTACGAGCGGGCCACCCGCAGCATGCCCCGCGCCCAGGTGTCGAGCAGCGTCGCGAACATCTCCTCGTCGCCCGCCCGAAGAGCGGAGACGACGACGTCATCCGGGGGCAGCCCGCTGCCCGCGAGGGACCCCACGATCGCTTCCTCCCCGTAGCGTTGGGGACATCATCACATCCCGCCGTCCACCGCTTCCACCGCCCCCCTTCCATGGGGGCCGCCTCCGCTTCCGGGCTGTGCGTGGCGCGATCGGACGTCATCGTGAACGGCCGCTACGACATACCCGTTTTCCACCTGTGATCACAGATCATGACCTTTCCTTTTGCCTGACCGCCGAGGAGGCGGCGGTCAGGCAAAAGGAAGCGCGGGCGGCGGGCGCTCGCGGCGGCACGCGGGTCAGGCCCGGTGCATGGGCGTCCAGACCGTCATCGGCCCGGAGCCGCGGTTGGCCCACGCGTAGTACGGGACGAACGTGAGATCGGCCGGGCCCGCGTGCTCCGGGTCCTGGGGGGCGACGGCGGTCCGGTAGGGGAAACCGCCGTCGTCCTCCCGGTGCACGTGGACCCGGCCGCGCGCGGTGACCGGCACCACGTCGGCGGGCAGGCCGGCGACCGCGCCGGCGTCGCGGAGGTCCGCCGCGGCCAGGCACAGGTCGTCGACGATCACCCCGGGGTGGTCGGCCTGCTCCAGGCAGTAGACCAGCGGCCCGCGCTCGACCGCGACCTGGCCGCGGGCGACGTCGAGCCGGGGCACGGCGGCCGTCAGCCGGGGGCGGATCCCGAGGTCCAGCACCACCCGGTCGCCCGGCCGCCACGTCCTGCGCACGCGGTGGTAGCCGCCCGGCTCGGCCGGCCGGCCGTCGATCCCGGCCGCGTCGGCCCAGGCGGGGATGCGGGCCGAGAGGGTCCACGGGTGGTCGGGGGTCTCCTTGACCACGATCTCGACACGGCCGGTCCACGGGTAGCCGGTCTCCACCTCCAGCAGCACGCCGGCGGCGCGCACGGTGCCGGGCGCGTACAGGTGGAGCTGGACGCCGTCGCCGTCGCGGGTGGCCAGATAGTGGTCGAGGGAGGAGAACAGGCGCATCACGTTCGGCGGGCAGCAGGCGGTGCCGTACCAGCCCTGGCGGCCCCGGGCGGGGGCGCGCAGGTCGTCGGGGTCCGCGCCCGCGCGGACGCGCAGCGCGTTGACGTAGAAGAAGTGCTCGCCGTCGAGCGAGACGCCGGGCAACACGGCGTTGTAGAGGGTGCGCTCGATCAGGTCGGCGAACGCGGCGTCGCCGGTCGCCAGCAACATCCGCCACGACCACTGGATGCTGCCGATCGCCGCGCAGGTCTCGCAGTACGCGGTATCGGGCGCCAGCTCGTGGTGGCCGCCGAACGCCTCGCCGTACCAGTTGGAGCCGAGGCCGCCGGTCAGGTAGGTCTTGGTGGCCACCATGTCGCGCCACTGCCGGTCGAGGGCGGCGAGCAGGTCGAGGTCGGAGGTCTCGACGGCGACGTCGGTCGCCCCCGCGGCGAGATACATCGCGCGCACCGCGTGCCCCTCGACCGTGGTGGCCTCGGCGACCGGCACACGGTCCTGCCGGTAGCCGGGGCCGTGGTGGCCCTTGAGCTGGATGAGCGAGCGGCCTCTCGCGGCCACCTGGCGGGCGGCGAGATCGAGGTACGCGGGCGCCCCGGTCTCGCGGTGCAGCTCGGCCAGGCCCATCTCGACCTCGGGGTGACCGTCGAGCGCGTCCCGGGGGAGGTCCTTGGCCAGGTGGTCGGCGAAACGGGCCGCGACCCGCAGCAGCGTCTCGTCGCCGGTGGCGCGGCGGCCCGCGACGGCGGCCTGCATGAGGTGGCCCGCGCAGTAGAGCTCATGGCTGGAGGCCAGGTCGGAATAGCGTCGCCGGCCGGTGAGCTGGGTGTGCGTGTGGAGGTAGCCGTCGGCGCACTGCGCGGCGGCGACCAGCTCCGACGCCTCCGCGTACGACCGGGCGAGGCCGTCGTCCTCGCGTCTCCCCCGCTCCCAGGCCAGCGCCTCCAGCCACTTGTAGACGTCGGAGTCGGCGAAGATCTTTCCCTCGTGTTCCCCTCCGGCGCCGCGGGCGGCCTGCCGCAGGTTGGCGAAGGCGCCGGAGTCGCGCACCCGCTCGCCGCCCAGCGGGATCGTCACCTCGCGGTTGGCCCGCTGCCGCGCCCCCCAGAACCCGTCCTGGAGACGGGCGCCCGTCACGGGCCGCAGGGTCACCGCCGCACCAGTACCTGGCCGCACCACCGGATCAACGCTCATGCCACCATCCTCCCTCAGCACTACATATCCAACAAGATACGAATATTTATGCGCGCCTTGACGAGAGTCAACCGGGGAAGCAGGCTGAATGTGACATCTATGCACACTTGAATATTTATGTGCAACGAAGGGATGGCCATGCCAGAGATCCCCGACACTGTGCTGCTCGAAGAGCGGGCCGAGCTGGCGATGAACGCGGTGGCCGGACTGCCCGACACAGACCCCGACACGGGCATGGACGGCATTCCGTACTTCAGCGCCGACCTGCTAGCCCGGCCCGCCGCACTGCGGCACGGCGACTGGGACTACGGCTCCAGCCACGGCCGGCTGCTCGACGCGTGCCTGCTCGCCAGGCACATGACGGGCAAGAACACCTGGCGGGAGGTCGAGGACGGCTTCAGGCGGCGGCTGACGACCTTCTTCGGCCCCGACGGGCTGAGCTACCGGCGGGCCCGCCCCGACGCCGGCTGGGCTCCGAACGCCAACCTCATCGACCAGCGTGCCGTGCTCCTGTCGCTCACCACGTGGTACGTGTCCGACGGCGACCCCAAGGCCAAGGAACTGGCCGACCGGCACGTAGCCGCGCTCAAGCGGATCGCGATCAAGGAGCGGGACGTCTGGTTCTACCCCGCCTCCGAGTACACCCCCGACGGCTGGCCGTCCCCGAACGCCATCGCGCTGCACCTGGCCCCCGATCCGGCGTCGTTCAGCGGCCGGCTGATCATGCCGCTGCTCCGCTACCACCAGGCGACCGGCAACGAGGACGCGCTGGAGTTGTGCGGCTGGTTCGCCCGGCTGATCGTGCACAAGAGCGGCGTCTACCACGAGGACGGCAGCTTCAACGCGGCCCGCGCCTACCGCAGCGGCCACTTCCACACCCGCCTCGGCACCCTCGAAGGGCTGGCGCGCTACGCCCGCCACACCGGCGACCACGAGCTGACCGCGTTCGTACGCCGCTCCTACGACTGGGCGCTCACCCAGGCCACCCGGTTCGGCTGGACGCCCGGCGACCTCGAAGGCCAGCGCTACGAGCATGAGAGCTGCTCCCTGGTCGACCTGATCGGCACCGGCGTCACGCTCGCCCGGTCCGGGCACACCGGCTACTGGGGCGTGGTGGAGCGGTTCCTGCGCAACCACCTCGTCGAGTCCCAGCTGCTCGACCTGAGCTGGGTCGAGTCGGCCCCCGACACCTCGGGCGACGAGCCCGGCTGGGTGACGCACGTGCGGGTGGGCGAGCGGGTGCGCGGCGCCTTCGCCGGGTACGGCGCGCCCAACGACTACGTCTGCGACATCGAGCTGGGCCGCGGGCACACCGCCGACGTGCAGGCGTGCTGCGTCGGCTCCGGCCTGCGCGGGCTGTTCTGGGGGTGGAACTCCATCGTCACCGGCGATGACCGCGACGTGCGGGTCAACCTGCTGCTCACCCGGGCCACCGAGCGGGTCACCGTGCTCAGCCACCTCCCCCACGAGGGCCGCGTCGACCTCGACGTGCACCAGGACCTGCGCGAGTTGCGGATGCGGGTGCCCGACTGGGCCGGGTACGCCAAGGTGCGCGTGACCCGCGACGGCGACGCGTTCGGCGGGACCGAGACGGGGGCGTGGGCGCCCGACGGCTACCTGTCCGTCCGCGCGCCCAGGCGGGGCGAGCGGATCACCGTCACGTTCCCCGTGCCCGAGTCGACGAGCACGGAGGTCGCGTCCGGCCGGGAGTTCCAGGTGCGCTGGCGCGGCGACGACGTGATCGGCATCAGCCCCGAGGGCACCGCCCGGCCGATGTACAGCGGGCGCAAGGTTCACCCCACCGCGCCACGGCGCGACTACACGCTGACCCGGCCGGCCGCGGAATGGGCCTGGTGAGCACGGTGAGCGGATGGACTCTCCCCGCGGTTCCCGCCGGTGCCGCGCTGCACCCGTACGACCTGCGCTGCGAGCACCTCGGCACCCCGCAGGGCATCGCCACCCGGGCGCCCAGGCTGAGCTGGCGGCTGGCCTCCGACCGGCGCGGCGACGCGCAGGCGGCGTACCGGATCGCGGTCCGCTCAGACGGCGCTCTGGCCTGGGACAGCGGCTGGATCGACAGCCAGGACACCAGCGCCTCCTACGGCGGCGCGCCGCTGGCGTCGTTCGCCCGCTACACCTGGCAGGTCCAGGTCCGCCCCGCGGATGGCGAGGCGGCGGCGGCCGAGTCGTGGTTCGGCACCGGCGTGCTGCACCCGGACGAGTGGGCGGCCGCCTGGATCGGCCACGACCCGGAGACCCTGCCCCCGTTCGAACCGCCTGCCGACGACCGTGAGCCCCGCAGCGTACGCACCGGGTCCCTGCCCGCGCCCCGCTACTTCCGGCGCGTCGTCGACCTGTCATCGGTGACCGCCGTACGCGTCGCCTGCACCGCCCGCGGCCTGTACGAGCTGCGCGTCAACGGCCACCGGGTGGGCGACGGCGAGCTGACCCCCGGCTGGACCGACTACCGGTACCGCGTCCCGTACCAGGTGTACGACGTCACCGACCTGATCGGCGACGGCCCCGCCTGCGTGGGGGCGGTGCTCGCGGACGGCTGGTGGTCGGGCAGCCTCGGCTGGGACGGCCGGCAGCAGGCCCAGCGCTACGGCAAGCGTCCTGAGCTGCTCGTCCAGCTCGTGGCCGACCACGCCGACGGCTCGCGCACGGTCGTCGGCACCGACGGGAGCTGGCGGGAGAGCACCGGGCCGCTGCGCTACGCCGACCTGCTGATGGGCGAGTGGTACGACGCCCGCCTGGAGCAGCCCGGCTGGGACCTGCCCGGCTTCGACGACTCGTCGTGGGCCCCCGCCCGCGTCGTGGACACCGGCCACGACGTCCTCGTGCCCTCCGCGGCCGAACCGGTCCGCGTCACCGAGGACCTCGTGCCCGTCGAGACCCGGCGGGACGGCGACGGTCGTACCATCGTCGACCTGGGGCAGAACATCGCCGGCCGGGTGCGGCTGACGCTGCGCGGCGCCCCGGCCGGCACCCGCGTCACGCTGCGCCACGGCGAGACGCTCGACGACGGCGGCGGCCTCTACACCGCCAACCTGCGCTCGGCCGAGGCGACCGACCACTACGTGGCCGCGGGGCTGCCGGAGGAGACGTTCGAGCCGCGCTTCACCGTCCACGGCTTCCGCTACGTGGAGGTCACCGGGCACGCCGACGTCGACCTGGTGGGCCGGGCCATGCACTCGGACACGCCGGTCGCCGGCGAGCTCTCCTGCTCCGACGCCATGGTGCGGCGGCTGACGGGCAACATCCGGTGGAGCCAGCGGGGCAACTTCGTGTCCGTGCCGACCGACTGCCCGCAGCGGGACGAGCGGCTCGGCTGGACCGCCGACGCGCAGGTGTTCCTGCCCACCGCCTGCTACAACGCCGACGTGGCCGCGTTCTTCACCGGCTGGCTGGCCGACCTGCGCTGCGCGCAGACCGCCGAGGGTGCGGTGCCCGACGTGGTGCCGCACGTGATGACGGAGCGGCACGGCGCCCCCGGCTGGGCCGACGCCGCCACGGTGGTGCCCTGGCACCTCTACCGGGTCTACGGCGACGAGCGGATCCTGCGCGACAGCCTGCCCAGCATGCGCCGCTGGGTCGACCACGTCGAACGCCACAACCCCGGCCTGATCTGGCGCAACCGGGTGGGCAGCCACTACGGCGACTGGCTGCAGGCGGGCGTGCGGACCTCCCGCGACGTGATGGCCACCGCGTACTTCGCGCTGAGCGCCGACCTCACCGCCAAGGCCGCCTCCGTGCTGGGGCTCGCGGACGTCGCCGAACGCTACGCGGGGCTGCGGGCGCGGATCGGGGAGGCGTTCGTCCGGGAGTTCGTGTCCGCCGACGGGCGGGTCTCGGGCGACACGCAGACGGGATACCTGCTGGCGCTCGCGCACGGGCTCGTACCCGGCGATCTGATTCCCGCGGCCGTGGGGCACCTGGTGGCCGACCTGGAGCGGCGGGGGCGGCGGCTGACCACCGGGTTCGCCGGCGTGGGGCTGCTGGGGCCCGTCCTGTCCGCGTACGGGCGCCACGACCTCGCCTACGACCTGCTGCACGACGACCGCTACCCGTCCTGGGGCTACTCGATCAAGCGCGGGGCCACCACGATCTGGGAGCGGTGGGACGGTTGGACGGAGGAGAACGGCTTCGGGCCCGTCGCCATGAACTCCTTCAACCACTACGCGCTCGGCTCGGTGGGTGAGTGGTTGTACAGCGGGGTCGCGGGCATCGGGCAGGAGGAAGGGTCGGTGGGGTTCCGGCGGCCGCTCGTCCGGCCGTTGCCCGGGGGGCGGCTGCGGTGGGCCGCGGCGGCGTACGACACGCCGCTGGGGCGGCTGAGCAGCCGGTGGGAGATCTCCGGCGGCACGTTGACGCTGGAGGTGCGCGTCCCGCCCGGCGCGCTCGCCACCGTCCACGTGCCCACCACGGACCCGTCGTCGGTACGCGAGTCGGGCACGCCGATCGGCGACCGGCTGGAGGGCGCCCCGGGCGTCGCGGGGATCGAGGCGGCCGGGGTCTCCGGCTCGGCGCTGGTGTGCCGGGTCGGGTCGGGCCGGTACACGTTCACCGCGCCGTGGGAACACTGACGGACCGGCCGGTCACCACGTGGGCCGCCGCCGCCGAACGGCTCGGCGGCGGCCCGCGTGACCTGACCGTGCGCAACGTCGTGCGGACCGCCGTGGGCGGGAGCGGCCTGCGTGTACGGCTGACCAACGCCTTCGGGGACCGGCCCGTGACGTTCGGGCACGTCTACGTGGGCGTCCCGTTGGCGGGGGCGGCGCTGGAGCCGGGGTCGAACCGGATGCTGACGTTCGGCGGGAGCCCCGAGGTGACGGTGGCGCCGGGCGCGACGGCCCTCAGCGACCCGCTCCCCGTGCCGGTGCGCCCGCGCCATCGCCTCGCTGTCAGCCTGCACGTCCGCGGCGAAGCGGGCACGCTGACCGGCCGCAACCGCGCCACCGCCCCCGCTTACCCGCCGCCCGGCTTCGGCCCGAAGCGGCTGCCGGGCGATAGACCGGAGCCCGCCACCGCCCCGGCTTACCGGTCGGTTCCCGGTGACCACGCCGCCGACGAGGGCTCGGGGGCGTTCATCGAGGAGGTGGCGGTCTGGCACTGGATGGACGCGCTGACGGTCACCGCGCCCGCCCCCGTGTCGGCCGTGGCGGTGCTCGGGGACTCGATCGCCACCGGCGTCGGCTCCGAGACCGGCCACGGCTGGCCGGACCTGCTCGCCGACTCGGCCGTACGGAGGTCTCCCCCGCTGGCCGTGGTCAACGAGGGCGTCTCTGGCGGTCGCGTGCTGGCTGCGGGCACCGGGCGTCCCGCCGAGACGCGCCTGACCGCCGAGGTGCTGACCAAGCCGGGCATCGACACCGTGATCCTGCTGGCCGGGCTCAACGACCTCGGCGCGGGCGCGCGGGCGGACGACCTCATCGCCGCCTACGATCGCATCGCCGCGACCGCCCGCTCCGCCGGGGTCCGCGTGATCGGCGGCACGCTCACGCCGTACGCGGGCGCGGAGTACCACACCGAGGAGGGGGAACGTGCCCGGCAGGAGGTCAACGCGTACGCCCGGCACGGGGGCGCGTTCGACGCCCTGGCCGACTTCGACGCCGCCCTCCGCGACCCCGCCGACCCTGCCCGCCTGCTCCCCCGCTACGACTGCGGCGACCACCTCCACCCGAGCACGTCCGGCCACCAGGCGATGGCCGCCGCCGTCGAGGTGCCCCCGCTGCGGACCTGACGGCTGGAGATCACGTACCGTCCCGGCACATGCCACCGTTGACACCTGGAGTGTTTTACTGTTCCATAACACTCCATGACTGGCGTTGAGCTTGACAGACGGCTCCGCATCGACCCCGATTCGGACATCCCCCTCTGGGTCCAGCTGCGGACCCAGCTCGAATACATCATCGCCACCGGGGAGTTGGAGCCCGGTGTGAAGCTCCCGGCCGTGCGCGCACTGGCGCAGCGGCTCGGCGTGGCCGTCGACACCGTGCGCCAGGCGTACGACGGGCTGGCGCAGGCCGGTTTCGCCGAGACCCGGCACGGCGTGGGAACCCAGGTGACCCTGCCCGCCCGGTCCGCGGTGCCGGGCAACGACCCCTGGGATCTGCGCCAGACCGCCAAGGTGGACGCGGCCCTGCTCGAACTCCTCGCGGACGGGGTCACGCCCACCGTCGCCGGGCGGGCGACGCAGCAGCGGCTGACCATGCTCAGGCTCGGGCTGCGGGTGTCGTTCATCGGCGTGCGCGCCTCGGCCGAGCGGTACGCGGCCACGCTGTCGGCACGGCTGCCCGACGGTCCCGGCGCCATCAAGGCCCTGGACATCGAGGAGTTCCGCCGTGCGGGGGTCAAGGACGTCACCCACGTGATCAGCCTGGTCTTCCACGTCAGGGAGGTCGAGGAGCGGCTGGCCGAGCAACCCGTGCGCGTGCTGCCGCTGACCTCCGAGCTGGACGCCGAGGTGTTCGGCCGCATCCGCCGCCTCGGCGACGGCGATCGGATCGTGCTGGTCGCCCGGCCGGCCACCCGGCACAGCTACGAGGCGCTGATCCAGGAGCGGCACCCCGGCATCCCGCCCATGGAGTTCGTCGCCGACGATGACGACGACGCGCTGCGGCGGGCCCTGCCCGACGCCGGCGCGGTGTTGCACACCAGCGCCGCCACTCCCCTGGTCCGCCGCGCGGCGCCGCGGGCCGAGCTGATCGAACTGCGGCACGCCCCGAGCGAACGCTCACTCGACCAGGTCCTGAACACCCTGCGCACCGACGGGGACCTCATGCTCCGGCTCCAGCGATCCACTCTCCAATGATCACCACCGCAGCTCTTCGAAAGGCCCCCTCATGCTGCGTTCCTGCTTGGCGGCGTTCGCGTCGATGTCCCTCCTGCTCACCGGCTGCTCCTCGGGCGAACCCGCCGGCGACAAGGTCACGCTGGTCGTGGCCTGGTGGGGCAACCCCGCGCGTACCAAGGCGACCAACGCCGCGATCGACCTGTTCACCAAGAAGTTCCCGAAGATCGAAGTGAAGGTCCGCCCGTCGGCGTTCCCCGGCTACTACGACAAGCTCAACACCGAGTTCGCCTCCGGCGCGGCGCCCGACGTCTTCCAGGACGACCAGGTGCGCACGTACGCGGCCAAAGGGCTGCTGCTCGACCTCGGCGCCCACCAGGACGTGCTCAAGACCGACGCCCTCGGCAAGGAGTTCCTCGCCCAGGGCACGATCGACGGCAAGCTGATGGACGTGCCCGCCGGCGCCAGCCCGATGGCCCTGGTCCACCAGCCGAAGCTGCTGGAGGGCGCGGGCGTGAGCGCCCCCACGGCGCGGACGAGCTGGCAGGACTTCGCGGCCCTGGCCACGAAGCTGGCCGGCGGCCTGCCGAAGGGCACCTGGGCGCTGGCCGACAGCAGCGCCCAGCACAACCACCTGCAGGTGTTCCTGCGACAGAAGGGCAAGGACTGGTTCACGGCCGACGGCACGGCGCTCGGTTTCGCCAAGGAGGATTTGGCCGAATGGTGGACGTTCTGGGCAGGCCTGCGGGCCAAGGGCGTGGTCCCGCCGGCCGACGTCACCAGCGGCTCCGCCGGAGGCGACGTGTCCCAGGACCCGGTGGCCGCCAAGAAGGTCGCCATGAGCGTGTACGGCACCAGCATCAGCCTCCCGCGCGAGGACTGGAAGTACGGTCCGCTGCCCGGCGAGGCGGAGCGGCCGGGCAGCCACCTGATGCGCTCGGTGAGCTGGGCGATCAACGCCAAGACCAAGCATCCGCGCGAATCCGCGCAACTGGTGAACTTCCTGCTCAACGATCCCGAAGCGGGCCGGGCCCTGGGTTTGACGCGCGGCGTTCCACCGAACTCCGCCATCGCCACCTCCCTCGCGGCCGGCCTCGACCCGCAGGACCAGCAGATCGCCGAGTACGTCGCGTACCTGCGTGAGCCCGGCAACAGCGGTCCGGCCCCCGCCCCGGACCCCACAGGCGGCAAGGAGATCCGTTCCGACCTGCTCACCCGGCACACTCAGGACGTCTGGTTCGGCAAGGCGACCGTCGAGCAGGCCACCGAGGCGTTCTTCCAGGAGGCGGCCAAGGTTCTGGAGCGGGCCAGTTGATCAGGCGTGACCTGGCGGCCTACGCGTTCCTGATCCCGTGGACCGCCGGACTGCTGCTGGTGGTGGCGGCGCCGCTCGGCTGGTCGCTCTACCTGTCCTTCACCGACTACGACCTGTTGGCGTCCCCGCGCTGGGTGGGGCTCGGCAACTATCTGGAGCTGTTCACCGACGATCCCCGGTTTGTCCACTCGGTGCTGCTCACCGGCGGATACGTGCTCGTCGCGGTCCCGTTGCAGCTGGGCGCGGCGCTGGCCGCCGCGCTCCTCCTGGTCAGGGAACGCCGGGGCCAGGGGCTCTACCGCTCGCTGTTCTACCTGCCGTCGCTGCTGGCCGCCAGCGTGGCGGTGTCCATCACCTGGCGGGCCATGTTCGACTACGGCGGCCCGGTCAACGGGGTGCTCGGCTGGTTCGGCGTCTCGGAGCGGTCGTGGATCAACGATCCCGGCACGGTGCTCTGGACGATCATCGCGCTGGAGGTGTGGCGCTTCGGCGCGCCGATGGTCATCTTCCTGGCCGGGCTCAAGCAGATCCCCGGCGAGCTGTACGAGGCCGCCGCGCTCGACGGCGCGGGCCGGCTGCGCACGTTCGTCAGCGTCACGGTTCCGCTGCTCAGCCCGATCGTCTTCTTCAACCTGCTGCTGGGCATCATCGGGGCCTTCCAGACGTTCGCTCCCGCCCAGCTCGTCGGCGACGGCAACGGCGGCCCCGCCGACTCCACCCTCTTCTACGCCCTCAACCTCTACCAGCAGGGATTCGACCACCAGCGCATGGGCTACGCCTCGGCGATGGCCTGGCTCATGCTGATCGCGCTGGCCATGGTCGCGGTCTTCCTGTTCCGCAGCTCGCGCCGCTGGGTTCATTACGGGGACAACGCATGAAAAACCGCCTCGCCCACGTCGTGATCGTCGGGACGCTCATGGTCATGCTCTATCCGCTGGTCTGGATGGTGATGACCGCGTTCAAGTCCACGGCCGAGATCGCGCAGAACGTCTCGCTCCTTCCCGCCGATCCCACATTCGGCAACTTCGTCGAGGGCTGGGACGGCGCGGGTGTGGAGTCGTTCGGCACCTACCTGCGCAACTCCACGGTCATCGCGCTTCTGGCGGTCGCCGGGAACGTGATCTCGTGCTCGCTGGCCGCCTACGCTTTCGCGCGGCTCAGCTTCCGCGGCCGGACCCTGTGCTTCACGCTCACCATCGGCATGCTGCTGCTGCCCAAAGACGTGCTGCTGATCCCGCAGTACTCCATCTTCCACGCCCTCGGCTGGGTGGACAGCCCGCTGCCGCTGATCGTGCCGTACTTCCTGGCCATGGACGCCTTCTTCGTCTTCCTCAACGTGCAGTTCCTGCGTGGCCTGCCACGCGAGCTGGACGAGGCGGCGGCCGTGGACGGCTGCGGCGCCTTCCGCAGGTACTGGTACATCACCCTGCCCCTGCTCAAACCGGCGCTGGCCACCACCGCGATCTTCACGTTCATCTGGACGTGGAACGACTACCTGCCGCAGCTGATCTACCTCAACAGCGCCGAGAAGTTCACCCTCCCCGTCGGCCTGCGCATGTTCCTCGACGCAACCGCCGGCTCCGACCTCGGGCCGATGACCGCGATGTCCGTCGTGTCGCTGCTGCCGCTGTTCCTGCTGTTCATGTTCTTCCAACGCCGGCTGGTGCAGGGCATCGCCACCACCGGCCTCAAATGACCCACGGAGCGAAATCCTTGATCATCATCACCGCTGGAGACCGTACGCCCGCCCGCCCCTACGAGGCCGCGATCGAGCACGCCGGAGGCGTCCCGCGCACGATCACCCCGTCGCAGGGCACGCTCGCCCTGCCCGCCGACGCCACCGCGCTGGTCCTCGCCGGCGGCGCCTCGGTGGAGCCGGCCCGCTACGCGTCGCCGGTGGAGGACGGCGTGACGGTGAAGCTCGACCTCGAACGCGACCGGCTGGAGTGGGCCATGCTCGACCAGGCCCTCGATCGCGGCCTGCCGGTGCTGGCGATCTGCCGCGGGCTCCAGATGGTCAACGTGTACTTCGGCGGCGAGCTGCACCAGGACCTCACCCGTACGCCGTACACGGTCAATCACCGCCCCGACGCGTCGCGCACGGAGGTCACCCACACGGTCACCGCGAAGGGCGGACGGCTGGGCGAGCTGTTCAGCCCTGACCAGTTCGGCGTCAACAGCATCCACAAGCAAGGCGTCAAACTCCTCGCCGAAGGCCTGGACGCCACCGTCTACAGCGAGGACGGCCTGGTCGAAGGGCTCGAGCACACCGAGCACCGGATCCTGGCCGTCCAATGGCACCCGGAAGAGCTCATCCACACCAGCCCGGAGTCCCGGGCGCTGTTCGCCGACCTCATCGGAAAGGCCACTCCCAGGTGAAAAAGCCCTTACTCGCCGCCGCCGCGCTGGTCACCGTCCTCGTCTGGACGCCGCCCGCCCACGCCTCCAGCTCCGCCATCGCGACCGGGATGTCCACCGTCGACGGCCGCCCGGTCGCCTGGAAGAACCGCGACCACTGGTCCACGCCCGACGGGTGGAAGGTCGTGCCGTTCCACACACCGGCCGACGGCAGCATCTTCGGCAGCGGCGACCGCTACACCTCCCGCTTCGGCTACACCGGCGTCACGGCGCTGGGCTCCTCCGGCGTCGACCCGATCACCGGCGAGACGATCCCGTGGGCGGGCGCCAACGACCGCGGTCTCGGCCTCGTGCAGGTCGCCGGGCACACGCTCACCTCGGCCTTCGCCGCCGGCCACGGCTTCCCGATCTCCCAGGACCTCGACAAGGGGATGACCGGCGGCTACCTCAACCACCTGGTGCTCTCACGCGCCGAACGCGTCGACGAGGTGGAGCAACTGCTGCGCGACACCGCCGACGGCGGCGGTTTCAACGCCAGCTCCGGCCGCAACACCTCCACGATCATCAGCGTCTTCGACCGGTGGGGCAACGCCGCCGTCTTCGAGATCGACGGCGACAGCTTCACCCGCGACAACATCACCTCCGAGTACGCCCAGGACGCGAACGGCAACTACGCCGCGTCGCACACCGACGACAAGGACGCCGCCGACCCGGCCGACGGCGCCTACTCCGGCTACGACTGGCGCACCAACTTCAGCAAGGTCCAGTGGACCAAGCCCAGCGGGTTCCCCTACCTCGTGGACGAGCAGACCACCACCGTGGAGAACGGCGAGGTCGTCAACACCGGCGCCACGCCGGACGGCGTGCACGACTGGGAGGACTCCACCAGCGCCGTCATGCGCCACAACCGCGTGGGCATCCGCATGGACGACCCCCACAAGAAGGACTACCGCTACTTCATCCAGAAGGAGGTGCGCTCGAACGGCATCGGCGGCAAGTGGACCATCGAGTCTCTGTCCAAGAACGTCGGCGAACTGCCCGCCGCCGAGAAGCCCACCGGCTACCACCTCAACCGCTTCGTCTCCACGTTCGGAACCGTGATCACCGGCTCGAAGGCCGGCGACCCCTATGAGGGGAAGCTCACCACGATGTGGGTGGCTCTCGGCGAGCCCACGGTCAGCGTGTTCGTGCCGCTCTTCCCGTACGCGGGCACGACCCCGGCCGAGCTGTCGGACATGCACGAGGCGAGCAACGCCAAACGCCACCTCGTCTACGACTACACCGACGACGACTCATGCGGGTACAGCTGCGGGCGCAACGCCGACCACACGATCGACACCGTGGCCCTGGCCGGCGACCCCGCCGACGGGGTGGGCTACTACGGTGAGGGCGGCATCCAGAAGTACACCTTCGGCATCGAGAACTGGGCCTTCGACCAGTACGACGCCTTCATCGCCGACCTGCGCGAGGGCACCCGCACACCGGAGCAGCTCAAGGCCGACATGACGGCCTGGCAGCGATCCATCGCACAGACCGTGAAAACCCACTACGTCAACGGCACGATCCCCGCGCCGTGACCTCGTAGACGCCTTGACGAGCTTCCCCGGGCTGAAGCTGAAGCCCGGGAATTCTCGCCCGCCGCCAAGACGACCGCTACGCTGCCGAACAGGCAATGAGACGTGGGACGAACCGCCGGAATCATGGGTCAGCGGGCCGGGAGGTGGGTCGCCCGCCCTCCTCACGCCGTGCGGGTTGATCAGGTGGCGGTCTGGCCATTGTGCAGGTAGGCGACGGTACCGGCGGCGGCGGCGGTGATCGCGGCGTGTAGGCGCTCCCACACGTACGGCCGCAACCGCTTCTGCGTCTCCTCCAGGGTGCAGAACTCGAACGCGGCCAGCTCGGCGTCCGCCAGGTGGAGCCTGGCAACGTGGTCCGGCGTGAGGGTTCCACCGTTAAAGATCATCATCAGGGAGTCGTCCCACGGGCCGTGTGGGGCGACCCAATCCACACACACCAACGCCATGCCCTGGGGAAGGTGGAGGCCGAGCTCTTCGGCCAGTTCCCGGTGTAGCGCGTCGGCCGGAGCTTCGTTGGCTTCGGCCATACCGCCGGGCAGATCCCAATTGGGTTTGTAGGCGGGGTCGACGAGCAGGACACGGCCGTGGCGGTCGCGGAGCAGCGCGTCCACGCCGAGGCACACAATGATCACACAGCACGCAGGACCAGAGCCGGTGATCGGCGGGGCTACCTCGCGGTTCCGGGCCGCACCAGCGAGGCCACGCCATGACCCCCGTCTGTGCTGGGCGAAGTCCACGACCAGCGATTGAAAGAGCTACTCGGTGAGGTGTTCGCCGCCGAGGTTCCCGCGATCATCGTGGACCAAGCCACCGCTGAACGGTGGCTACTGCTCCTGGCCGGTGCCGCCACGGACGCGATCTGATCAACCAGGCGTCAGCGGGCCGGGAGGTGGATCGCCGGTTCGGGGCGGTGGATGCCTCGGGGGCGGTAGCCAAGGGCGCTGGAGAGGCCCAGGTGGTCGGCGAGGAGCCAGATGATGGCGAGCCACATCTCCGTTCCCTGGAGGCCGGGCAGACGGGCCGCGCCGGTGCCGCCGGTGAGGGCGAAGCTGAGGCCCGCGCCGTCCTGCCAGCCGCCCAGCGCGCGGCGCAGGTGCCTCCGGGCCCACGCCTCACCCTCCTCGCGGCGGTGCGCCGTCTGCCTGCCCGCCAGCCACAGGGGGTGGATGACGTCGAGCACGTTGCAGGCGTTGCCGGTGTCCCCGTGGAAGTAGCGGGGGTCGCGGGCGTGGGCGAGCACGGTGTCGACGGCCCGCTCCGGGTACGGCAGCGGCAATCCGAACTGCGCGTACGTCCCCCTCGTGAGCCGGTAGAAGCCGTTGACCACCATCAGCCAGCCGGCGTCGGAGTCCGGCTCGCCCCACATGCCGTGGCTCTGCCGGCAGCGGGTGAGCAGCCAGCCGTACAGGGTCTCGAGGTCGCCGCGCAGCCCGAAGCCGGCGATGTTGCGGTAGAGGCCGGTGCCGATGGCGTCCACCACCGAGCCCGACGTCCAGGCCTCGCGGTCCCAGTCGAGGGCGTCGAGCGCGGCGGTCAGGTCCTTGCCCGCGAGGTCGTGGACGGCCTGGACGGGGTGCTGGAAGCCGGTCCCGAGCAGGTCGAGCGCGTAACCGGCGCAGAGCACGTGGTAGGCCGTGACGCCCTCCAACTCCGGCCCGCCGCCGTCCGGGTCCCCCGCCGGTTCCGGGGAGGCGGGAACGCCCCCTGCCTGCGCCTGTTCCGGCGAGCCTGGGGCGCCGATTTCCGGGATCAGGCCCGTGGCGGGGTCCTGGCGGTCGCGCAGGAAGGCGACGATCTCCTCGCGCGCGGGCACCGGCGGCGGGCCGCCGATGAGCAGGTCGGCGATCTCCACGGCGTCGCACCAGGCGCGTACGGTGGGCGGGGCGTCCGGGCGGTCGACGTACCGCTCGCCCGTCCAGCAGCGGGCGAGCACCGCCTCGGCCTGCTCCCTGGCGCGGTCGGCGAAGGCGGCGAGCAGCCCTTCCAGGTCTTCCCCCGGTCGTGACCGCGTGCGGCGGTCGCGGATGGGGCGGGCCGGGTTGCCGGCGACCATGGCCCAGGCGGGCACGTCCTTGGTGACGACCGCGCCCGCGCCGACGACGGCGTGGTCGCCGATGGTGACCCCGTCGAGGACGACGACGTTGGAGCCGATCCACACGTCGTCGCCGATGGTGATGCCCTTCGAGCTGATCGGCTGGCGGAACACCGGCCGGTCGGGCTCGACGCCGTGGTTGAAGCCGAGCAGGGACGTGTGGGCGCCCACGCGTACGGCGTCGCCGAGCACGACGCGGCCCCGCGCCACGGCGTACGGGTTGAGCGTGCAGTCGTCTCCCATGACGAGGGTGTCGGTGACGTAGGCGTGGGCGGCGATGTAGCTGTGGTCGCCCATGCGCAGGCTGTCGGCGTGGACGGCCGCCAGCGGGGAGACGAAGACCTTCTCCGCGGCCTCCACGGTGATCCTGGTGCGCAGCTCGGCCAGGTGGCCCTCCTGGGCGCGGCGGTCCTCGTCGGTCGCGTGGTCCCAGTACAGCCACGGGCAGAAGTCGAACTTCGACGTCATCGGTAACTCCTTCGCGAGGGCTCTGGGGAGGACATCACGTGCTCAGCGTCATCGACCAGGCGGAGCGGCGGACCGGCAGCCGGTACCGCTCGGGCAGCGCGGGACCGCAGGAGGCGCTGCCGAGGCCCTGCTGGCCGTGGTCCAGGTTAAGCCAGACCCGGCCGGAGTCCGCCAGGTCGTGCGGGTGGAGCGCGGCGGCCAGCGCCTCGCTGGTCCACCGGCGGGCGGTGAAGTCCAGGTGCGGCTCGCCGTCCACGCGCACCGTCGGCAGGCCGTCGCCCGACAGTTCCAGCCAGCGGGTCTCGACGTGGTTGCCGTTCTCCTGCGGGAAGGCGTACGGGGTCTGCAGGTCGTCGATCGGCCGGGCGAAGCGGCCGACGCGGGCGGCGGCCAGGCTGTCGGCGTACGACTCGCCGGGGCCGCGGCCGAACCACGCGACGTCGGTGTAGCCGCCGGGGAGGGCGAACCTGGCGCCCATGCGCGGCGGGGTGACGCTGAGGTGGCCGTAGGCGGTGTCGTGCCAGTCGCCGACCGGCTCGGCCTCGATCGTCAGGTGGAGCGCGCCGTGACGCCATCGCCAGGTGAACGTGGTGCGGAAACCCAGGGTGCGGGTGGCCGGGCCGCTGCGGCCGCGCACCACGAGCGTGCGGTCGTCCGGGCGTTCGACGCTCGCGGTGCGGTGCAGGAAACGATCAAGGCCGACGGCCTCCCAGTCGGCGGCGAGCGCGTTCCTGGGGCCCTGGCCGCGATCGTTCTCGGTGGGTGCCCGCCACACGTCCAGCACCGGCCCGTCGAGCTCGGCGTCCCCGAGGCTGATCAGCCGCCCGGTCCTGGCGTCGAACGCCGCCGCGCCCAGACGCACGGCACCCGCCCGAGGCGATGGCCCAGAGGAAAACACAGTGGAGGGCCCAGCGGAGGGCCCAGCGGAGGGCCCAGCGGAGGGCACAGAGGAAGGCTCGACGAAGGGCCCGGCGGAAGGCTCAGTGGAGGGCTCGGCGG